>NZ_JBEXPH010000107.1:0-29225 GCF_040611955.1 Streptomyces sp. NPDC006510
GCCTCGGCCGGGTCGCGACGGACGGCCCGGACGGGGACGTCGCGGCGTACGCCCTGCTGACCCGGTGCCGGGTCGGGGACGTACCGGCGCTCGCGCTGGCCCCGGTGGCGACGGCCCCGGAACACCAGCGCCGGGGTGCCGGGCAGGCCGCGGTGCGGGCGGTGCTCGACGCGGCCAGGCTGCGCGGCGAGTCACTCGTCCTGGTGCTCGGTCATTCCGACTACTACCCGAGGTTCGGTTTCGTTCCGGCCTCGCGGTACGGGATCCGGCCGGGCTTCCACGTCCCGGACGAGGCGATGATGGCCCTGGTCCTCGACGGCTCCGCGCCGGTGCCGCAGGGCACGATCCACTACCCGGCCGCCTTCGGCGTCTGACGCACCGTCCGGTCCCGCCGCGCCCCGTGCCGCGGCGGGACCGGACATGCCACACCCCGCAGTGCGGACAAGCGGCTTTTGTACGGCAGACTTGAGCAGACTCGACGGGACCGGCGCACCGGGCCGGGACCATAGCGAAGGATGGGTATGCCGACCACACCAGCCACCGCGGCGCACAGCTCGTCGAACGGCACAGCAGAAGTGATCATGCTCGAACTGGTCGATGAGAACGGCACCACCATCGGTACGGCGGAGAAGCTCGCCGCCCATCAGCCGCCCGGTCAACTGCACCGCGCCTTCTCGGTCTTCCTCTTCGACGAGCAGGGCAGGCTGCTGCTCCAGCGCCGCGCGCTCGGCAAGTACCACTCCCCCGGTGTCTGGTCGAACACCTGCTGCGGCCACCCCTACCCCGGTGAGGCGCCCTTCGCCGCCGCCGCCCGGCGCACGTACGAGGAGCTGGGGATCTCGCCCTCCCTGCTGGCCGAGGCGGGCACGGTCCGCTACAACCACCCCGACCCGGCCTCCGGTCTGGTGGAGCAGGAGTTCAATCATCTCTTCGTGGGAATGGCGCAGGACCGGCTCGACCCGGACCCGGAGGAGGTCGGCGAGACCGCGTTCGTGACGGCCGGCGAGCTCGCCGAGCGGCACGCCCGGTCGCCGTTCTCCGCCTGGTTCATGACCGTGCTGGACGCCGCGCGTCCGGCGATCAGGGAGCTGACCGGACCGTCCGCCGGCTGGTGACGGGCGGACGGCACCGGGTGCGCCGGCAGGTGCGGGCGGTCAGAGCCGCGGACTCAGCGGCAGCGCCGCCCAGATGATCTTTCCGCCGCCTGCGGTGTGCTCCACATCGCAGGCCCCGCCCGCTTCCCGGGTGATCTCCCGGACCAGCAGCAGACCGCGCCCGCCGGTCTGCGCGTGGTCCGTCTCCAGGGCCGTCGGCCGGTAGGGGTGGTTGTCCTCGACGGACACCCTGATCCACTCCTCGCCGACGGCCACCTCGACGGCGAGCTCCGGCGAGAGCAGCGCGGCATGCTTCACCGCGTTGGTGACCAGCTCGGAAACGATGAGCAGCAGACCATCGGCGACGTCGTCGTCCAGCGGCACGCCCTGGCGCTTCAGCAGATCGCGCACCGCGTGCCGGGCCTGCGGTACGGAGACGTCCACGGCCGGGGCGGTGAACCGCCAGACACCCTCGTACGACACGGGCCGGGCGGGGACACTCCCGCGGCTCTCCATAGTCCGGTACCCGCTCTCCACTCGATGGTGACTGCACGTCGAGTACAGAGTGCGGGGCGTAGTATGTCCGGACCGTGCCACTGAACAGAAGTCGACCTCTATCGACGGTTTTTGACCGGACAGGACATCAAGAACTCAGTCTTTGGACCGCTTCTGCTCGTCTATTACTCGGGGTGAGTCGGGCAGCTCTCCGGTCACGCTCTGTTCCGAGACCATCGAGACGATCCTGCGGCCGCCCACCCCCATCGCGATCAGGCCGAGCCCGTCGAAGAGCAGCGCCAGCGAGAAGAAGAGACCCAGTACGTAGAGGCTGCTGTGCGGCCAGTCGAAGAGCACCAACAGCCCCAGCAGCAGACCGAAGGCTCCTTGCAGCAGCGTCCAGCCGAACTGCGGGCCGCGCACCACGACGCTGCCCACGAGACGGAACACCCCACCGGTCAGGAAGAGCAGCGCGGCGAACATGGTCAGCGCCTCGGCGGTGCCCTGCGGGTGGCGGATGACGACGACCCCGGCGGCGATGTTCAGCGCGGCCACCACGACGCCCAGCCAGAAGAAGTCGGTGCCGCGGGAGTCGATGGCGTGCAGCAGCCCGACGATGCCGCCGATCAGCAGCAGCCAGCCGAACAGGAGCATCGAGGTCAGCGTGGCGACGCCGGTGTAGACGAGACCGACCAGACCGGCCACGACGAGAAGGATGCCGAGCAGCGCGAGCCAGCCGAAACTGCGGCTCAGCCTCTTGCCCTCGGTTGCGGGATCGGCCATGGGAAGCTCCTCACGGTGAGTGCCTGATCGGCGACCCCTTCTTGATCATAGGTTCGAACCGTACGGATAGCATCCGGCACATGGACCGTACGGAACCCGGGCTCGAACACACCGTCGTGGACGGCGTCGCCACCGTCGTGATCAGCAATCCCGCCAAGCGCAACGCGATGACGGCCGCGATGTGGGGCGCGCTGCCCGGTCTGCTGGAGCGGCTGGCGGGCGACCCCGCGGTGCGGGTGCTGGTGCTGACGGGCGCCGGGAACACCTTCTGCGCCGGTGCCGACATCTCCTCGCTCCGGGACCCGGCACACGATCCGCAGGCGCTCGCGGTGGCGGCCGAGGAGGCGCTGGCCGCCTTCCCCGGGCCGACGCTCGCGGTGATCCGGGGTTACTGCGTGGGCGGTGGCAGCCAGTTGGCGGCCGCCTGCGATCTGCGGTTCGCCGAGGAGGGAGCGTCCTTCGGTGTCACACCGGCCAAGCTCGGCATCGTGTACGCCGCGTCGTCGACCCGGCGGCTGGTGGCACTGACCGGCCCGGCCACCGCGAAGCATCTGCTGTTCTCCGGCGAGCTGATCGACACCGCACGGGCGCTGCGTACCGGTCTGGTCGACGAGGTGCTGCCGACCGGCGAGCTGGACAAGCGGGTCGACGCGTACGTGGCGACCCTGGCGGCCCGCTCGCAGCTGACGCAGGCGGCGGCGAAGGAGTTCGCCACCGGGCGCGAGGACCGGGACGCGTACTGGGCGGAGCAGGCGCGCCGCAGCGGCGACACCGCCGAGGGTGTCGCCGCCTTTCTGGAGCGGCGCGCGCCGCGCTTCACCTGGACGACCGGGCCCTGACGGCCCGCGCCCTACTGGAGGAGGTAGTGGCGCTGGGCACGGAACTTCTCGACCATGGCCGCCGGGGCCTTCTCCGGCGAGCCCGCGTCGTAGGGCGGCTGCGGGTCGTACTCGGTCAGCAGCTGTACGGCCAGGGCGTGCTCGTCGCCCGCGATCCGGCCGGCCAGGGTGAGCCCCATGTCGATTCCGGAGGAGACGCCCGCCGCGGTGACGTACTTGCCGTCGATGACGACCCGCTCGCCGGTCGGTACGGCCCCGAACTCCTTCAGTACGTCCAGCAGGAGCCAGTGCGAAGTGGCCCGCCGGCCCGTCAGCAGTCCGGCCGCGGCGAGCAGCAGCGAGCCGGTGCAGACGGAGGTGGTCCAGGAGCTGGTGGCATCAGCGGTGCGCAGCCATCCGAGCAGTTCCTCGTTCTCCATCTGGTCGCGCTGGCCGGGGCCTCCGGGCACGATCACGATGTCCGGTGCCGGCACATCGGCGAAGGCCCTGTCGGCGACGAGCGCGAGGCTGCCGGTGTCGTTGCGCACGGGGCCGGTCCGCTCGGCGACGAAGATGGTCTCGGCGCCGGGGGTGCGGGCGAGCATTTCGTGCGGGCCCACCGCGTCGAGTGCGGTGAAGCGGTCGAAGAGGACGATGGCGATCTGCATGGGGTTCCCTTCCGTGTTCGTGGTCAGCCGGTGGCGGGATGGGTACGGAAGCGTCGGCGGTATTCGGCGGGGGCGGTGCCCAGGGCCTTGACGAACGCGCGGCGCATGGCCTCCGGGGTGCCGTATCCGCAGGCGCGTGAGATGCCGGTGATGCCGTCGGTGGTGTCCTCCAGCAGCCTGCGAGCCTGTTCGAGGCGTACGCGGTCGACGTAACGGCCCGGCGTGAGGCCCGTCTCTGCCTGGAAGGCGCGCGCGAAGTGTCGCGGCGAGAGGCGGGCACGGGCGGCGAGCGCCTCGACGCAGAGGTCCTCGCCGGGGTTCTCGGTGATCCAGTGCTGGACCTCGCGCAGCGGTTCGCGCCGGGCGGTCTGGGCGGCGAGCTGGGCGCTGAACTGGGCCTGGTTGCCGGGCCTGCGCAAGAAGACCACGAGGTGCCGGGCGATGGTGAGCGCGATGTCCCTGCCGTGGTCCTCCTCGACGAGCGCGAGCGCCAGGTCGATACCGGCGGTGACTCCGGCGGAGGTGGCCAGCCTGCCGTCGCGTACGAAGATCGGGTCGGGGTCGACCTCGACGGCCGGGTGGTTGCGGGCGAGGTGGTCGCAGACCGTCCAATGCGTGGTCACCCGGTGCCCATCGAGCAGTCCGGCCCCGGCGAGCAGCAGCGCGCCCGTGCAGACGGAGACGAGCCGTTCGGCGTGCGGGGAGTGCTCCCGCAGCCAGTCGATGAGTGCCGGGTCGGGGGCGCGGGTGCCCTCGCCGCCGGGGACGAGGAGGGTATGGGGCGGTTCGGCGTCGGTGAGGCTGCCGTCCGGGACGAGGGTGAGGCCGCTGCAGGTACGGACCGGGGCGCCGTCGAGCGAGGCGGTGCGCAGTTCGTATCCGGCCCCGGGGAAACGGGAAGCCCCGGCGAAGACCTCCACCGGTCCGGTGACATCGAGGCTCTGGACACCGTCGTAGAGGACCACGAGTACGGATCGCTGCGTCATGGCTGTCATCCTGGTCGGCCCGGATCATGGCCGCAATGACGAGAAACCCACCTTTTCCGCCATGACACGGCCGCCGCGATTTCGACACCGCCCGGGGTTACCGCGCGTACCGACCAGTCGGTAATCTGCCCTCATGAGTACTCTGCCGCCCCGCGCCGGACGCCGCTGTCACAACGCCATCAACCCGCTGCACTCGACGGTCTACTTCTCCCCCGACCTCGGCAAGGAGCTCGGGGAGCTCGGCATCGACGACTCCAACGCCGCCTACTTCGCCGCGCGTTCGGCGGCGATGGGTGCCGTCGGTCCGGGCACGGTCACCGCGACGTTCTACAACTTCAGCCACGACCTCGTCGCCCGGCATCTGCCCGCCGTGTGGTCCGTCGCCTCGCCGCAGGCGGTCCTGGACGCCCGGCTGCGCGCCACCGACACCACCCTGCGGCGGCTGCTGGGCGAGGAGGTCATCGCCTCCCCGGAGCTGGCGGAGGCGGCCGGGCTGGCGCTGCGCGCGGCCGAGGGATGCACCCGACACGCCCGGCCGCTCTACGCCGCCCATGCCGATCTCCCGGTGCCCGAGCAGCCGCATCTGGCGTACTGGCACGCCGCCACACTGCTGCGGGAGCACCGCGGCGACGGCCATCTCGCCGCGCTCCTGGCCGCCGGACTCGACCCGTTGGAGGCGCTGGTCAGCCACACGGCGACCGGCAAGGGGATGTCCCCGCGCTGGGTGCTCGCCACCCGCGGCTGGCACCGCGCCGACTGGGACGGGGCCTGCGAGCGGCTGCGCGAGCGCGGACTCCTGGACGCCGAGGGCGAGTTGACGGAGGCGGGCGTCGCGCTCCGGTCGGAGCTGGAGGAGACGACGGACCGGATGGACGCGGCGCCGTACGAGCACCTGGGCGCGGAGGGTGTGGAGCGGCTGACCGAGCTGGCGCGCGGGTTCCTGTTCACGGCGGCGTCGGCGGGCGCGTTCCCGGCCGATCTGATCGGCAAGGGCTGAGCCACCGTCCGGCCGACGGGGTGGCCGGGCGACACGGCGCCCGGCCACCCGGCACAATGCAGGCGAAGGGGCCAAGCCCCGGCAAGCACAGCCAGTAGAGCCAGTACGAGAAGGCGAGTCGGTAGAACCGTGACGACGTCCATCGAAGGCAGGATCGCCGAGGAGCTCGGCGTACGCGAACGGCAGGTGAAGGCGGCCGTCGAGCTGCTCGACGGCGGGTCGACCGTGCCGTTCATCGCGCGCTACCGCAAGGAAGCGACCGAGATGCTCGACGACGCGCAGCTGCGCACGCTCGAGGAGCGGCTGCGGTATCTGCGCGAGCTGGAGGACCGTCGGACGGCGATCCTCGACTCGGTACGCGAGCAGGGCAAGCTGGACGAGGCGCTGGAGGCGCAGATCCGGGCCGCCGACACCAAGGCACGGCTTGAGGACATCTATCTGCCGTTCAAGCCCAAGCGACGCACGAAGGCGCAGATCGCCCGGGAGGCGGGGCTCGAACCGCTCGCCGACGGCCTGCTCGGTGACCCGTCGGTCGAGCCGCTCGCCGCTGCCGCCGCCTTCGTCGACGCCGACAAGGGCGTCGCGGACGGTGCGGCCGCGCTGGAGGGGGCCCGTGCCATCCTCACCGAGCGGTTCTCCGAGGACGCCGATCTGATCGGTGAGCTGCGTGAGCGCATGTGGTCGCGCGGGCGGCTGGCCGCCAAGGTGCGGGACGGCAAGGAGGAGGCGGGCGCGAAGTTCGCCGACTACTTCGACTTCGCCGAGCCGTTCACCGACCTTCCCTCGCACCGGGTGCTCGCGATGCTCCGGGGCGAGAAGGAGGACGTGCTCGACCTGGTCATGGAGCCGGAGGAGCCCTCGGAGGCACCCGGCCCGTCGACGTACGAGAACATGGTCGCCCGGCGCTTCGGCGTGGCCGACCGCGGCCGGCCCGGCGACAAGTGGCTCGGCGACACGGTGCGCTGGGCCTGGCGGACCCGGATCCTGGTGCACCTCGGCATCGATCTGCGGCTGCGGCTGCGCACCGCGGCGGAGGACGAGGCGGTGCGCGTCTTCGCGTCGAACCTGCGCGATCTGCTGCTCGCCGCACCGGCCGGGACGCGGGCCACGCTGGGGCTCGACCCCGGCTTCCGTACCGGCGTGAAGGTCGCCGTCGTCGACGCGACCGGCAAGGTCGTCGCGACGGATGTCATCCACCCGCACGTCCCGGCGAACAAGTGGGACCAGTCGCTGGCCACGCTGGAGCGGCTGGCGAAGGCGCACGACGTCGATCTGATCGCGATCGGCAACGGCACGGCGTCCCGCGAGACCGACAAGCTCGCGGGTGAACTCATCGACAAGCAGCCCGAGTTGAAGCTCACCAAGGTGATGGTGTCCGAGGCCGGCGCGTCCGTGTACTCGGCGTCGGCCTTCGCCTCGCAGGAACTCCCCGACATGGACGTGTCGTTGCGCGGCGCCGTCTCCATCGCACGGCGGCTGCAGGACCCCCTCGCCGAGCTGGTGAAGATCGACCCGAAGTCGATCGGTGTCGGCCAGTACCAGCACGACCTGTCCGAGGTGAAGCTGTCGCGCTCGCTGGACGCAGTCGTCGAGGACTGTGTGAACGGTGTCGGTGTCGACGTCAACACCGCGTCCGCGCCGCTGCTTTCGCGGGTGTCGGGGATCGGCTCGGGACTCGCCGAGAACATCGTCGCGCACCGCGACGCCAACGGCCCCTTCCGGTCCCGCAGGGCGCTGAAGGACGTGGCACGGCTGGGCCCGAAGGCGTACGAGCAGTGCGCGGGCTTCCTGCGGATCAGGGGCGACGATCCGCTGGACGCGTCGAGCGTGCACCCGGAGGCGTATCCGGTGGTACGGGCGATGGTGAAGCGCACCGGCGGCGACGTCGCCTCGCTGATCGGCAACACAGGTGTGCTGCGGTCGCTGCGGGCCGACGACTTCGTGGACGAGAAGTTCGGTCTGCCGACGGTTACCGACATCCTGAAGGAGCTGGAGAAGCCGGGGCGCGACCCCCGGCCCGCGTTCAAGACGGCCACCTTCAAGGAGGGCGTCGAAAAGATCGGTGATCTGGCGTCCGGAATGGTGCTGGAGGGTGTCGTCACCAATGTCGCGGCGTTCGGCGCGTTCGTGGACATCGGTGTGCACCAGGACGGCCTGGTCCATGTGTCGGCGATGTCGCGGACGTTCGTGAAGGACCCGCGGGACGTCGTGAAGCCGGGCGACATCGTGAAGGTCAAGGTCATGGATGTCGACGTGCCGCGGAAGCGGATCTCGTTGACGCTGCGACTGGACGACGAGGCGGCGGCCGGTACGGGTTCCCAGGGCGGCGGTCCGAGGCGCGAGCGGGGTGAGCGCGGCGGCCAGGGCGGCCGGCCACCGCGGCAGCGTCAGGGACAGGGTGGCCAGGACCGTGACCGGCGCGGTGGCGGTGGCGGCGGGGGCGGTTCCGCCCGTCAGGCGCCGGCACCGGTGAACAGCGCGATGGCGGACGCCCTGCGGCGGGCCGGGCTGGCCAACCCGGACCAGGGCGGCAGGAAGCGCTAGCGGAACCGCGGCGGGGAGGGGTGCGCCTGCCGGCGGCTCCCTCCCCGCCTTCCCCGGCCTCACCGGCCTCACCGGCCTCGCCGGGCAGCGTGCGCAGCACGGGCGAAGATTCGGCCCCGTGTCAGCCGACGAGTTCCAGGCCGTCCGCGACGACGCGGCCGGCGTGCAGCACCGTGCGGTCGTTGCCTCGGTCCATCACGGCGGACGTCACGGTCTCGCCCTCGACCAGCAGCAGATCGGCGCGGTCGCCCACCGAGACGCCGGGCCGGTCGGCCACCGACGTCAGGCGCGGCAGCTCCGGGTGCAGGATCGAGGCGCCGCCACGGCCGGCGACGGCCATGCAGTGCTCGATCAGCTCGTCGGCGCGGTAGCGGTTGGTGAAGGCCAGCTGCCAGGTGCGGTCCAGCATGTCCCCGTTGCCGTAGGGCGACCAGAAGTCGCGCTGGCCGTCCTCGCCCAGGCCGACCCGCACTCCGGCGGCCGTCAGGTCGGCCAGCGGCAGGGCCCGGTGCTGCGCGGGGGCGACGGTAGCCATCGCGATGTCCAGTTCCGCGAACTCCTCGATCAGCCGGCGCGTTGTCGCCTCGTCGACACCGCCGAGGTCGTAGGCGTGCGAGAGCGTCACCCGGCCCGCCATGCCGAGGGCGCGTACCCGCTCCAGGATGAGGTCGACGCTGAACACACCCAACGGACCGGGCTCGTGGAGGTGGATGTCGACCGGGGCCCGGTGGCGCTCGGCGAGGTCGAAGACGATGTCCAGGTGACGTACCGGGTCCCGGTCCAGGGCGCAGGGATCGATGCCGCCGACGACGGCCGCGCCTGCCGACAGGGCCTGGTCCATCAGCTCCGGCACGCCCTTCTCCTTGAGCAGACCGGCCTGCGGGAAGGCCATGATCTCGACCTCGCACCGGTCGGCGTGCGCCTCCTTGGCGGCGAGCACGCCCTCGAACCGCTCCAGGCCGCAGTCCGCGTCGATCTGCGCATAGCTGCGGACCCGGGTCGTGCCGCGCTCGATCATGCGGCCCAGGGTGTACGTCGCCCGCTCGGCGACGCTCCACTCGTCCTCGCGCCAGTGGGCGCGGTCGTTCATGGTCATGGCCCAGACACCGGGGGCGCCGGTGTGGGGGCGGAAGGGAAGCCCGATACGGGTGGAGTCAAGGTGGCAGTGGACGTCGGAGAACGACGGCAGAGCGAGCCGTCCCCGTCCGGCCACGGTGTCGTGGGCCCCGGCACGGTTCGGATCGTGCGGGGTGAGCGCGGTGATCGTGCCGTTCTCGATCTCGATGTCGCACGGCTCGCCGCCCCAGGGGCGGACGTCGGTGATCAGCATGCGGTACGTCTCCTTGTCTCGGGCACCGGTACGCGGTTGTCCGACGGCAGTCGTCCGGCCGCCGTCGGTCACTCGGCCGGAAGCACCTCGGCCAGGGCGGCCGGGGAGGGGCCGCGGCCCCCTCGGTTTGCGCGTGGGCGAGGGCATCGGCCAGGTCGGGCTTGTCCGCGTGCATCGCGGCGCAGATGTCCTGGTGCTCGGCGCGCTGGACGCGCGGATCGAGGCCGCCGGTGCCCGGCTCAGGCCTCGGTCACCTTTCCCGCCGCCACCTCGACCCGCCGTGTCGTCCGTACCGCTTCCAGCATGCGCCGGTCGTGCGTCACCAGCAGCAGCGTTCCGGTGTACGACTCCAGTGCCGATTCCAGCTGCTCGATCGCGGGCAGATCGAGGTGGTTCGTGGGCTCGTCGAGCACAAGGAGGTTGACACCCCTGCCCTGGAGCAGGGCGAGCGCCGCCCGGGTGCGTTCACCTGGGGAGAGCGTCGTGGCAGGGCGCATCACATGGTCGGCGCGCAGGCCGAACTTGGCGAGCAGCGTGCGCACTTCGGCCGGTTCGGTGTCGGGGACGGCCGCGCAGAACGCCTCCAGGAGCGACTCCGAGCCGTGGAACAGCTTGCGGGCCTGGTCGACCTCGCCGACCACCACGCCCGAGCCGAGTGCCGCATGGCCGGAGTCCAGCGGCAGCCGGCCGAGCAGTGCGGCGAGGAGGGTGGACTTGCCCGCTCCGTTGGCGCCGGTGATGGCGACCCGGTCCGCCCAGTCGATCTGGAGCGAGGCCGGACCGAAGGCGAAGTCGCCGCGTACGGCCTGCGCTTCGCGCAGGGTGGCCACGACCGAGCCGGAGCGGGGGGCGGAGGCGATCTCCATCCGGAGTTCCCATTCCTTGCGCGGTTCGTCGACGACTTCGAGCCGTTCGATCATGCGCTGGGTCTGCCGGGCCTTCGCGGCCTGCTTCTCGCTCGACTCGCTGCGGAACTTGCGGCCGAGCTTGTCGGAGTCCGTGGCCTTGCGGCGGGCGTTCTTGACGCCCTTGTCCATCCAGGAGCGCTGCATCTGGGCGCGGCCTTCGAGGGCGGCACGCTTGTCCGCGTACTCCTCGAACTCCTCGCGGGCGTGCCTGCGGGCGCGCTCGCGCTCCTCCAGATAGGCCGCGTATCCACCGCCGTACAGATTGATCTGCTGCTGGGCCAGATCCAGTTCGAGGACCTTGGTGACCGTGCGCATCAGGAATTCGCGGTCGTGGCTGATGACCACCGTGCCCGCGCGGAGCCCGGAGACATAGCGCTCCAGCCGCTCCAGGCCGTCCAGATCGAGGTCGTTGGTGGGCTCGTCCAGCAGGAAGACGTCGTAGCGGGACAGCAGGAGGGAGGCCAGCCCCGCGCGGGCGGCCTGACCGCCGGAGAGCGCGGTCATCGGCAGGTCGAGGCCGACGGTCAGCCCGAGGTCGGCGGCGATCTCCTCGGCGCGCTCGTCCAGGTCCGCGCCGCCGAGGGCCAGCCAGCGTTCCAGTGTCTCGGAGTACGCGTCGTCCGCACCCGGCGCCCCGTCGACGAGGCCCTGGGTCGCCTTGTCCATCGCGGCCTGGGCCTCGGCGACGCCGGTGCGGCGGGCCAGGAACTCCCGCACCGTCTCCCCCTCCCGCCGTTCCGGCTCCTGCGGAAGGTGCCCGACGGTGGCGGTGGGCGGGGAGAGCCGCAACTCGCCCTCCTCCGGCCGGTCGAGCCCGGCCAGAAGCCGGAGGAGGGACGATTTTCCGGCGCCGTTGACTCCGACGAGACCGATCACATCACCGGGCGCGACGACGAGGTCGAGTCCGGCGAAGAGTGTGCGGTCGCCGTGTCCGGCGGCAAGGTCCTTGGCGACGAGAGTGGCAGTCATCAGGGTGTCGATCCTAATCGGCGCCGGGGGCTCAGCCGCCCGGCCGGTCGCACTCCGGCCGGGCGGCAGGCGTCCTCAGCCGTCGCCCGGCGGGCCCGCCGGACCGGTGCGGTCCGGTTCCGGTTCGTGGCCCTCGTGGAGCCCGGTGGTGATCCGGCTGCCGCCCGGACCGATCCGGATCTCGAAGTCGCCGGCGTATTTCGCGTGCCCTTCGATGACCGCGGACTCGACCGCCTCCACGCCGAATTCGCGTCGTACGATCAGCGGGTCCTGGCGCAGGTCACGCATCAGCGCCACGCACATGCCGATCATGACGAGGGTGAACGGCGCGGCGACCAGGATCGTCAGGTTCTGGAGTCCGGCGAGCGCGTTGCCCTCGCCGTTGCCGATGAGCAGCATGATCGCGGCCACGGCTCCGGTGACCACACCCCAGAAGACGACGACCCACTTTGCGGGTTCCAGGATGCCCTTCTGGGAGAGCGTGCCCATCACGATGGAGGCGGCGTCGGCGCCCGAGACGAAGAAGATGCCGACCAGGATCATCACCAGCAGGCTCATCGCCGTGGCGATCGGGAACTGCTGGAGCACTCCGAAGAGCTGCGCCTCCTGGGTGGCGGCGTTGCCGAGCTTGCCGGCCTCCTGAAGGTTGATCGCCGTGCCGCCGAAGATCGCGAACCAGACCAGGCTGACGGCGCTGGGCACCAGGATGACTCCGCCGATGAACTGGCGGATCGTCCGGCCGCGGCTGATCCGGGCGATGAACATGCCGACGAAGGGCGTCCAGGAGATCCACCAGGCCCAGTAGAAGACGGTCCAGTTGCCGAGCCACTCGGCCACGTCGCCCTTGCCGGTCGCTTCGGTACGTCCGGCGAGCTGGGCCAGATTGCCGAAGTAGGCGGCGATCGACGTGGGCAGCAGGTCGAGCACGATGATGGTGGGGCCCGCGATGAAGACGAAGACCGCGAGGACCAGGGCGAGCACCATATTGGTGTTGGAGAGCCACTGGATGCCCTTTTCGACGCCGGAGACCGCCGAGGCGACGAAGGCCACGGTCAGCACGGCGATGATCAGGACCAGGAGTCCGGTGCCGGTCTTCTCCTTCCAGTGCAGTTCGTGGAAACCGCTGCCGATCTGGAGGGCTCCGAGGCCCAGTGATGCGGCGGAGCCGAAGAGCGTCGCGAAGATGGCGAGGACGTCGATCAGCCGGCCGGGACCGCCGTGGGCGTGCCGGGATCCGATGAGCGGCTCGAAGACGGCGCTGATCGTCTGCCTGCGGCGGCGCCGGAAGGTGCTGTACGCGATGGCCAGGCCGACCACGGCGTAGATCGCCCAGGGGTGGAGCGTCCAGTGGAACAGGGTGGTGGCCATCGCCGTCTGCATCGCCTCGGCGGCGTCGGCGGGACGGGTGCCGGGCGGCGGGTCGGTGAAGTGCGCGAGCGGCTCGCTGACCCCGTAGAACATCAGGCCGATGCCCATGCCGGCGCTGAACATCATGGCGACCCAGGACACGGTCCGGAATTCGGGCTCCTCCCCCTCCTGGCCGAGGGAGATCTTGCCGTAGCGGCTGATGGCGAGCCAGAGGGCGAAGACCACGAAGCCGGAAGCTGCGAGCATGAACGCCCAACCGCCGTTGCGCATCAGCCCGTTGAGCATGGAGCTGGAGACCTTCTCCAGCGAGTCGGTGGCGGTGGCTCCCCGGACCACGAAGGCGAGGGTGAGGACGGCGGTGACACCGAACACGGCCCGGTCCGTCGTGGGGTGCCGGTTCCGGCCCGGGTCGCCGGGGAGATCCGCCGTCACCGGCAGTTCACCCCGGCCGCCCGTTCTCTGTTCGTCCTGCGACACTGATGGCACCTTTCACGGAAGCAATTGTTTCGCTCTCCGTAGGCAGTACCACACGCAGCGCTCACCTCATGGGACCAACAAACGGCACGTCCCGCCCGGGATGCGACGTGCGGGACGCGGGGCCGTCACGCCCCGGACGTCGGCCGCCGCGGGCGTGGCCGCCGCCGACGCGGAGCCCGCGGTGGCGCGTACGAAGGCGCTGGTGCCGCCGACGAACGGCAGCTTCGCGGACGTGCGGGCCAGGGCCCTGCACGGGCTGGCCGCCGGCGTCCCGGTCAACTCCGCTGCGACAAAGGGAAATCAGCGTAGATATGGCATGATCATGGCGCAAAACTGTCCTGCTGCCGCGGCGGCCGAATGGCGATCGTGTGACAGCCGCTGCCATGGACACCACTGTTGCGGCAGTCGCTGAATAGTGTCGACGTGACGGTTCGAAAGATCATTCGCCCCGACGACTTGGAGCATTCCGTGCACCGCAGACTCATCGTCCCGAGCGCACTCGCGGCCTCCCTGCTGCTGGCGGTCCCGGCCTCGGCCGCCGGAGGCACCGTGGGCGCCCCGGGCATCGGGGACCCCTACTACCCGGCCAGTGGCAACGGCGGCTACGACGTGTCCCACTACGACCTGCGGCTGAAGTACCAGCCCGCGACCGATCTGCTGGAGGGCACGGCGACGATCCTCGCCACGACCACTCAGGAACTCTCCCGGTTCAACCTGGACTTCGGACTGGATGTCTCCGAGGTACGGGTGAACGGCAAGAAGGCCGGCCATGTGAAGAACGGTGAGCAGGAGCTGGAGATCACCCCGGCGGCCCCGCTGGCGAAGGGCAGGGCCGTCTCCGTGGTCGTGCGGTACGCCGGGAAGCCCTCCGAGGTGAAGATCAACGGCTGGACGTCCTGGGTCCGCACCCCGGACGGCGCGGTGGCCGCCCAGGAGCCGGAGTCGGCCGCCTGGTGGTTCCCCAGCAACGACCACCCGCTGGACAAGGCGACGTACGACATCTCCGTGTCCGTCCCGGATGGCACCCAGGCGATCAGCAACGGCACGCTCCAGTCGCAGAGTTCGAGGCTCGGCTGGACCCGCTTCAACTGGCGCTCCGGCAAGCCGCAGGCGACGTATCTGACGACGCTGGCGGTCGGAAAGTTCGACATCACCACGGACACCACCTCGGACGGGCTGCCGGTCGTCAACGCGTACAGCAAGGACCTCGGCGCCAACGCCGGTGCGGCACGCGCCAGCATCGAGCGGAGCACCGAGGTCGCCGAGTGGCTGACCGGGATCTTCGGGCCGTATCCCTTCGACGCGCTCGGCGGCTACTCCCCCAATGTGACGAGCGGATTCGCCCTGGAGACCCAGACCAGGCCGTTCTACAGCCCGAAGCAGTTCGCCAACGGTGCGAACGTCTCGGTCGTCGTCCATGAGCTGGCGCACCAGTGGTACGGCGACAGCGTGTCCCTCAAGGGCTGGAAGGACATCTGGATCAACGAGGGCTTCGCCCGCTACAGCCAGTGGCTGTGGTCGGAGAAGGAGGGCGAGGGAACCGCGCAGGAACTGGCGGACTACGCCTACGCCCTGCATCCGGCCGACGACGCCTTCTGGACGGTGAAGCCGGGCGACCCGGGCCCCGACAACCAGTTCGCCGCAGCCGTCTACGACCGGGGCGCGATGGCCCTCCAGGCGCTGCGCAACGAGCTGGGCGACGAGAGGTTCTTCGCACTGCTGAAGGGCTGGCCCGCCGAGCACGCGCACGGGAACGCGAGCGTGAGCGACTTCGTCGCGTATGCGGAGCGGGTCTCGGGCAAGCCGCTCGCCGCCTTCTTCGACGCCTGGCTGTTCCGGCCGACGCGGCCCGAGGCCCCGGCCGCGGCCGGAACGCACGCCTTGCGCACCTCCGGGCAGCCCGCACGGCCCGCCTCCTGGCAGAAGATCGCGGCGACGAACTCCGTGCACGAGCACCACTGACCGGTACCCGGACCGGGTCCGGGCACCGTCACCCCTCCTCCGCCACGTGGGGGCGACGGTGCCCGGCGGTCAGCGGGTGGCGCCGGTTAGGCTGATGGCGTCGGTGCCGTCCGGCCGGCCCCGGCTGTTTCCGGCCGGATCCCGCGTGTACGAGGAGCGTCCCCTTGCCCGGTCCGTCCCACGATCCCGATCGTGATGCCCGCCCCACACTGGAAGCCGTGGCGGCCCGCGCCGGGGTCTCCCGGGCGACGGTCTCCCGGGTGGTGAACGGCGGGGCCGGGGTGCGCAAGCCCCTCGTGGACCAGGTGCGCAAGGCGGTCGAGGAGCTCGGCTACGTTCCGAACCACGCGGCCCGGACCCTGGTCACCCGGCGCAACGGCGCGGTCGCCGTGATCATCGACGAGCCGGAGTTCCGGATCTTCTCCGACCCGTTCTTCTCCCAGCAGATCCGGGGCATCAGCCGCGAACTGATCCTGCACGACTCCCAGTTGGTCCTTCTTCTGGTGGAGGGCAGCGGGGACTTCGACCGGGTCGCCCGCTATCTGGCCGGCGGCCATGTGGACGGCGTCCTGGCCTTCTCGCTGCACACCGACGACGAACTCCCCGCGATCATCCGCAGGTTCCGGGTTCCCACGGTCTACGGCGGCCGTCCGGGGCGTCCGGGCGCCGCGTCCGAACTGGCCGTCCCGTACGTCGACTGCGACAACCGCGGCGGCGCGGCCGAGGCCGTACGCCACCTCGTCGCCCTGGGGCGGCGGCGGATCGCGCACATCGCCGGACCGCGCGACCAGACCTCGGCCCTCGACCGCATCGACGGCTACCGCGATGTGCTGCCCGACGGCGATCCGAGCCTGCTCGTGGACGGCGACTTCACCGTCGAGGGCGGTGCGCGGGCGACGGCGGAACTGCTCGATCGCCATCCCGGCCTGGACGCGGTCTTCGCCGCCAACGATCTGATGGCCTCGGGTGCCCTGCGAGTACTGCGCGAGCGCGGTCGCAGGGTGCCGGACGACGTGGCCCTGGTCGGTTTCGACGACATGGTGTCGATAGCCGAGGCCACCGATCCGCCACTGACGACGGTCCGTCAGGATGTGGAGGGCATGGGCCGGTTGATGGTGCGGATGCTGATGAGCCGGCTCGACGGCGAGGCCGGGGGCGACGAGCAGGCCTCGGTGATCACGCCGACCGAGCTGGTGCGCCGGGCCTCCGCCTGAGCCCTCACCCGCGCCGGACGGCCTCGCGATGAGCCGCCCGTGCCCTGCGCGCGTACGGCAGATAGCGCAGCCGCTCGGGAAGCACCGGCACCACACGCCGCACCACCCCGCAGAACCGCCGCAGTGCGCGCTCCTGCTCGTCCGTCCACTCCAGCCCGATGGCCTCCCGCGCGTCCGGCGGCATCAGCCCGATGGTGACGAAGCGCCGGAACCGGGCCAGCGGCGGGAACAGCACCGGCCACAGCGCCCTCAGCAGCAGCCTGAGCGGCAGCGGCCCGCGGTCCGGCGGCGGCACGGGACGATCGGTGGCGACCAGGTCCTCGACGACCGCGGTCGCCTCTATCTCGTCGGCGAGCACCTTTCGGTAGTACGGCCAGAACTCCTCGATCGTCTGCGGCATGTCCCGGTCGTGGATGCCGAGGACCCTGCCGACCTGGAGCCACTCCCGGTACAGGGCCCGCTCCTGTGCCGCGGTGAGCGGCCGGACGAGATAGCGCGCGGCGTGCTGGTAGACCGGGAAGCCGGTGGCATGCACCCACGCGTAGTTCGCGGGAGACAGCGCATGGTAACGACGCCCTCGGGTGTCGGTGCCCTGGATGGTGCGGTGCAGCTGGCGCAGCCTGCGCCCCTCCTCGGCCGCCTCTTCACCCCCGTACACCCAGAGCTGGAGCGAGCGCAGCGACCTCTCGCCGCGTCCCCAGGGGTCCGTGCGGAAGACGGAGTGTTCGTCGACGCCGGCACCGACCGCCGGGTGGGCGACCTGGAGGGTGAGCGCGGCGGGCAGCATCAGCAGGGCCCGGATGTCTCCGGACAGGCTCCAGAGCACACCGCCGGGCGGGGGCGGTGCGGGAGCGCCGCCTCTGACTGCTGCGCTGGTCATGCGGTACTCCCGACGGTCGGCGGGCGGGCGGCCGGGTGCCCGGCCCTGATGTGATCCAGTATGCGATCGTCGCCGGACCGGTGCGCCGCGCACCCGGCAGGGGCGCCGCCGGAGTCCGGTGGCACCCCTGTGTCCGCGGTGGTGCGCGGGTACTACTCGCAGGTCCCGGCGAACGTCTCGCGGGTCACCACGTCGGTGGCCGCCGCGGTGGTGTCCAGCCAGGCGACGCGCTGGCCGTCACCGAGCGACGGGGCCAGCTGGGCGCCGGAGGAGCAGGAGATCCGGCTGTACTTGTCGAGACCGGCGACCGCGTCGGCGGTCTCGGAGACCTTGACCTTGCCGGGTCCTGTCCAGGAGCCGAGCGCGCCCCAGAGGTCGTAGGTGGAGTAGGCGAAGTACTCGTCGTTGACCGAGAACTGGGCGACGTATGTGCTCGACGGGTAGCGCAGCTTCGCCGCCTTGGCGAGATCGCCGAGCGGTGCCGACATGAAGTTGGTGCTCGGGATCAGGAAGCCACCCGTCTCACGCCAGAACACCCGCTCCGAGGTGATCTGGATGTCCGAGATGTAGTTGAAGATGAAGCCGCCGATCCGCTTGGTCTGCGTGGTGCCCGTGGCGATGTCGTAGACGGTGAGGTAGGTGCCGTCGACTCCGGCCCAGGCGATCCGGCCGTGCTTCATCGTGAGGTGGGCGGCCTTGGTGCCGGCCTCCGGGGTCACGTTGACCGTCGTTCCGTCGGCCTTGCGGAGCATGACGTCCTGCTCGCCGTCGGGCGTGGTGCTGATGTAGGCGAGCGCGCCGTTGTCGGTCACCGGCTCGGTCTCGTCCGCGCCCGGCAGGTCGACCAGCTTCTTGATCGCGCCCTGGCCCCTGGCGCCGGTCCGGTAGATGCCGATGCCGTCGGCGGTGATCCGGGTGAAGACGATGCGGTCGTCGTCCAGCGAGGGGTCGAGCAGATAGGCGTCCTGCTGGGCCAGTTCGCGTACCGGCTTCTTGCCGAAGTCGCCCACGGTGATGCCGAAGGCGGCGCTGCCCCGGTCCCAGGCGATGGCGTCGCCGTGGCTGATCGCGTACACGTCGCCGTTGATCTGGGCCGCCTGCTCGTCGACGCCGCTGTAGACCTCGTAGGCGGGCAGGACGTCGGCGCCGATGGTGGTGCCGTCGTGCGTGCCGCCCTTCTGCTCCCAGCCGGCCTCGATGCCGTGGTCGTCGAAGGCCTTGCCGATGACTGCGAGATCGGCCTTCGAGACGTTCAGGGACTTGGCGGCGAGGGTGACCGCGTTGCGCATGTCGGTGAAGCCGGACAGCGGCGTGAGGTAGTTCTGCGCGGACCGGTGGACGATGCGGTCCGCGAGCTTGCTGTCGAGGTTCTTGCGCATGTCCCACAGCGCGCCGCCGACGATGGTGGAGTTGTAGTGCACTCCGCCGTTGTCGATGTCGAGCGTGATCGGCTGGTAGTCCTGCTGCGCGTTGCGCCCGTCGTTCAGGTCGCGCAGGGCGCACTCCTGCAGCGGCTTCGTGCCGTTGCAGAGGTACTCCCCGATGAGGCCGGACGTCGGGTCGCTCATCGCGACGCCCTTGTCGGCGGTCTCCATGGCGTTGCCGAAGTAGTCGGATATCGCCTCGTTGAGCGCGCCCGGCTGGTTGAGGTAGACGAGCCCGGCGGAGTGCTCGGTGACACCGTGCGTCATCTCGTGGCCGACGACGTCCAGGCCGACGGAGAGCGGTACGCCGTCCATGTGGCCGTAGACCATCTTGGAGCCGTCCCAGAAGGCGTTGGCGTAGTCCTTGCCGTTCGCGGCGACGTTGACCACGGAGTGGATCGTGCCGCCCTTGCCGTCGATGCCGTCGCGGCCGATCCGGTTCTTGTAGTACTCGTAGACCTTCGCCGCGTTCAGGTGCGCGTCGACCGCGCCCGACGAGGTGTTCGCACCGTCGAAGCGGTCGCTCGCCGAAGTGCCCAGCGGGATGTCGTCGGTGACCGGGCCGCCCGCGACGAGCTTGTAGTCCTTGCGCTGCGCGTCGTAGGTACGGATCTGGCCGCCGGTCCGCGGGTACATGGCGCGCGTCGAGTCGACGAGCGTGTACGAACCGTCCGCCTCCTCGTTGACGTCCAGCTTCGCCTCGCTGCCGTCGACGCGTACGCCCGTCCCCTGCGCGGGCGTCGCGTCCGCCGCGTCGATGTTGTTGTACGAGAGTGCGATGCCGCCCACGCGGGCGTCGACGTACACCTCCTGGCGCAGCGGGCCGCCGTCCGCCCTGGCACCGGTGACGGTGAAGTGCCAGGCCAGCCTGCCGCCGTGGGCGTCGGGCAGCACGGAGAGGCCGTGTGCCTCGGTCTTCGCGCCCCGCACTCCGGACAGACCGCGGTCGAGTGTGAACATCCGCTGCTTCGCGGTGGCTTCGGCCACCTTCGGCGTGGTGGAGACGGTGAGGTCCGTGTAGAGCGTGCCGGTCGCGGAGGTGATCTGCTGGCCGCCGTCGGCCGCCTCCGTCTGCACCGCGTACTCGGCGCCGAAGACCGGCACACCGTCGTGCTTCTGCTGAAAACGCACGGAGGACTGCTTGCCCTCCTTGGTGGTCCTGAGCGTCTTCAGGTCGGAGACGGGGACCTTGTACGTGTCCTCGTGGTCCTTGATGTGGGCGCGGGCCGCCTCGGCGGGCGTGCCCTCACGGGCGGACCTGTCCAGGCCCTGGGTCATCGCCGGGGCGACACCCACCGGGTCCGTCGGCCGCGCCGTGGCGGTGTCGTCCGCCCGGGCCGGCGCGGCCAGCAGCGTCGCGCCGGTCGCGGCGGCGACCACTGCGGTCGCCAGCATCCGCAGCGCACTCTTTCGTCTCACAGGACCCTCCCCATCGCACACCTGCGCCTGAGCCATCGGGGGCTCGGGCGTTGACGTGCTGATCGTTCGCCATGGCGGGCCGGGTGAACAAGAGATGGTGCTGGCGCGAAAGTGCCGTGGCGTAATTACGCCTCAGCTGCCGACCGGGGCCGACGAGTTGTCCGCGATATCGGGCATCCATCCGGCGCACGCGGCGTACCGGCCGAGCCGGAACCGTGTCGCCGCACCCACTTCGCCCATCAGCGCGTGCAGCCGCCACTGGACGGTGCGATGGCCCATGCCCAGCTGACGGGCGATGGCGGCGTCGGTCAGGCCGACGTGGAGAACAGTCCCCGACCGGCGACTCGACCCGGTGGAGCGCCGAGCGGCGGGCTTCGAGGAGCGGCCCGAGTGCGAGGACGGGTGATGCGGCCCGGTACCGGACCGGGCCGCAGACCCAGGCAGAGCCCGGGGCCCCGGACAGGGCCTCAGTCGAAGTCGTAGACCGTCACCGGTATGCCCCGGGCGGTCAGCCGCTGCTCGATCAGCGGCTCGATCCGGGACCACTTCCCGCCCGCGAGCCCACAGCCGATCCGCGGCATGTGGACCGAAGCCCCCAGCTCGCGGGCCCGGTCGGCCACCGTCCCCAACGCCGTGTCGATCGCCTCGTAACGCACCGGGACCCCGTTGCTGCCCGTGCGTATCCCCCGCTGGCCCACCGTGTTCGCCACCCAGATGTACGGGCTCACCTGCACGAACTGCACCGCTCCGAGCGCGAAGTCGTTGCCCGCGCGCTCCCGGTGCCACCGGCGATAGGCCGCTTCGGGCTCGGGCCAGCGGCGCGACAGGGCCAGGACGAATCCCTTGCCCCAGCCGCCGAGGTCGTTGCAGACATGGACGATCAGCTTGACGCCCTTGCCGTGGGGTGCGGTCGCGTCCCCCTGTGTGTACATGATCCCGGACATGGCATCAGACTAGGTGCCGCCTCTGACAGTCGAGCACTTTCACATCAATGGTGAGACAGCAATACTGTTGCACCGGGGTGAGTCAGGCGCACTGCGGCCCGCTCCCTGGGCCGGACACGAGGAGCAGAGATGGCGACCGGGACCGAGGAACCGACGCTGACCGTCGACGAGCTGGCAGCGCGCGCCGGTGTCACGGTACGCACCGTGCGTTTCTACAGCACCCGGGGTCTGCTGCCGCCCCCGGTGATCGGGCCGCGGCGCGTCGGGCACTACGGGCACGAGCACCTGTCCCGGCTCGCGCTCATCGAGGAGCTCCAGCACCAGGGCATGACGCTGGCCGCGATCGAACGCTATCTGGAACAGCTGCCGCCGGACCTGAGCGCGCACGACCTGGCGATCCACCGTGCGCTGGTGGCGTCCTGGGCACCGGACTCGGCGGAGGACGCGACGCGGGCGGAGCTGGAGCGGCGGGCCGGCCGGGCGCTGACCGAGCAGGACATCGCGCGGCTGGCCGCGATGGGTGTGCTGGAGCGCGCGGAGCCGGTCGACGGCAGCTACCGGGTGGACCCGGGGCTGCTGCGGCTCGGGGTCGAGCTGCTCGGCGTGCCGATCGCGCACGAGACGATCCTGGCTGCCCGCACGGTGCTGCTGGAGCACTCCCGGTCCGCCGCACAGGAGTTGACCCGGCTGTTCCGGGACGAGGTGTGGGGTCCGTACCGGGAGCGGGAGTCGGACCCCGAGCACGTGGCGGCGATGAAATCGCTGTCGGCCCATATGCAGCCGATGGTGATCCAGGCGCTGGTGACCGCGTTCCAGCGGTCGTTGAAGGAGGAGCTGCGGGCCGCGTTCACGGCGGAGTGAACGCGGCCCGCGGGGTGCGCGTCAGTCGTGGAAGGTCTCGCCCTTCTCGGCCTTCTCCACGAGCAGCGCGGGCGGCAGGAAGCGGTCGCCGTACCGCTCCGCGAGCTCCCGGGCGCGGGCGACGAAGCCGGGCAGGCCACCCTCGTACCCGTTGATGTACTGGAGCACGCCGCCGGTCCACGGCGGGAAGCCGATACCCATGATGGAGCCGATGTTGGCGTCGGCGACGGAGACCAGGACGTTCTCCTCCAGGCAGCGGACACTGTCCAGAGCCTCGGAGAACAGCATCCGCTCCTTCATGTCGTTGAAGGGGATGTCGGTGTCCGGCTCGGTGCTGCGCCCACCCGGGGGACGGCCCCCGGAACCCCCGAAATGCTCACGCAGTCCGGGCCAGAGGCGGGTGCGCTTGCCGGCCTCGTCGTACTCGTAGAAGCCCGCGCCACCGCTGCGTCCCGGCCGGCCGAACTCGTCGACCATCCGGTCGATGACCGCGTCCGCCGGGTGTCCGGCCCAGGTGCCGCCGGCCTCCTCGACGGCCCGCTTCGTCTCGTTGCGGATCTTGCGGGGCAGGGTGAGCGTCAGCTCGTCCATCAGGGACAGGACCTTGGCCGGGTACCCGGACTGTGCCGCGGCCTGCTCGACGGACGCGGGCTCGACGCCCTCGCCGACCATGGCGACGCCCTCGTTGATGAACCGGCCGATGACGCGCGAGGTGAAGAAGCCGCGGGAGTCGTTGACGACGATCGGGGTCTTCTTGATCCGGCGGACCAGGTCGAAGGCGCGGGCCAGGGCCTCGTCGCCGGTCTGCTCGCCCTTGATGATCTCGACGAGCGGCATCTTGTCCACGGGCGAGAAGAAGTGCAGGCCGATGAAGTCGGCCGGGCGCGAGACGCCTTCGGCGAGGACGGTGATGGGCAGGGTCGAGGTGTTGGAGCAGAGCAGCGCGTCCGGCTCGATGATGTCCTGGATCTCCTGGAACACCTTGTGCTTGAGCGCGGTGTCCTCGAAGACGGCCTCGATGACGGCGTCGCAGCCCGCCAGGTCGGCCGGGTCGCCGGTCGGGGTGATCCGGGCCAGCAGCTCGTCGCGCTGGGCCTCGGTGGTGCGGCCCCGGGAGAGCGCCTTGTCCAGGAGCTTCTCGCTGTACGCCTTGCCCTTGGCCGCGGCCTCGGTGGAGACGTCCTTGAGCACGACCTCGATGCCGGCCCGGGCACAGGAGTACGCGATGCCAGCGCCCATCATCCCGGCGCCGAGCACGGCGACCTTGTTGACCTGGCGCTCCTCGATGCCCTTGGGGCGGCTGGCACCGGAGTTGACGGCCTGGAGGTCGAAGAAGAACGCCTGGATCATGTTCTTCGCGACCTGGCCGGTGACCAGCTCGGTGAAGTAGCGGGCCTCGATGGTCAGCGCGGTCTCGAAGCCGACCTGGGAGCCCTCGACGGCGGCGGCCAGGATGTTGCGGGGCGCGGGCATCGGGGCGCCCCCGAGCTGCTTCTTCAGGTTGGCCGGGAAGGCCGGCAGGTTGGCGGCGAACTTCGGGTTGGACGGGGTGCCGCCGGGGATCCGGTAGCCCTTGACGTCCCAGGGCTGCTGGGACTCGGGGTTGGCGTCGATGAAGGCGCGGGCCTTGTCGAGCATCTCCTCGCGGGTGGCGGCGACCTCGTGGACCAGGCCGTTCTCCAGGGCGCGCCGCGGGGTGTACTGGGTGCCCTGGAGAAGGACCTTCAGCAGCGCGTCGGCGATGCCCATGAGGCGTACGGTGCGGGTGACGCCGCCACCGGCGGGCAGCAGGCCGAGGGTGACCTCGGGCAGGCCGATCCGGGAGCCGGGTGCGTCCAGGGCGACGCGGTGGTGGGAGGCGAGCGCGATCTCGTAACCACCGCCGAGCGCCGCGCCGTTGATGGCGGCGACGACGGGCTTGCCGAGGGTCTCGATGCGGCGCAGCGAGTTCTTGATGGCGGTGCCGGTGTCGAAGGCCTGCTGGGCGTTCTCGGGACCGACCTTGATCATGTCCTTGAGGTCGCCGCCCGCGAAGAAGGTCTTCTTGGCGGAGGTGTAGATGATGCCGCGGATGGAGTCCTTCTCGGCCTCGGCGCGGTCGGCGATGGCCGCGATGGAGTCCTTGAAGGCCTGGTTCATCGTGTTCGCGGACTGGTCGGGGTCGTCCAGTACGAGGGTGACGACGCCGGTCTCGTCCATTTCCCAGCGGATGGTCGTGCTCTCGGTCATTGCTGTTCTTCTCCGTAAGAGAGGGGCCGGCAGGGGGACGGTCAGAGACGCTCGACGACGGTGGCGACGCCCATGCCGCCGCCGACACAGAGGGTGGCGAGGCCGTACCGCTGGTCGCGGCGCTCCAGTTCGTCGATGAGGGTGCCGAGGATCATCGCGCCGGTGGCGCCGAGCGGGTGGCCGAGCGCGATGGCGCCGCCGTTGACGTTGATCTTGTCGAGCGAGAGCCCCATGTCCCGGGCGAACCGGAGCACGACTCCGGCGAACGCCTCGTTGATCTCGACGAGGTCGATGTCGTCGATGGTCAGCCCGGCCTTGGCGAGGGCCTTGCGGGTGGCGGGTGCGGGGCCGGTCAGCATGATGGTCGGCTCGGAGCCGGAGACGGCGGCGGAGATGATCCGGGCGCGCGGCGTGAGTCCGTAGCGCTCTCCCACCTCCTTGTTGCCGATCGCGACGAGTGCGGCGCCGTCGACGATGCCGGAGGAGTTGCCCGCGTGGTGGACGTGGTCGATCTTCTCGACCCAGTGGTACTTCTGCAGCGCCACCGCGTCGAAGCCGCCCATCTCGCCGATCGCGGCGAAGGACGGCTTGAGCGCGGCGAGCGAGTCGGCGGTGGTGCCGGGCCGCATGTGCTCGTCGTGGTCGAGCACGACGAGGCCGTTGCGGTCCTTGACGGGGACGACGGAGCGCGCGAAGCGGCCGTCCTTCCACGCCTCGGCGGCGCGTTCCTGGGAGAGTGCGGCGAACTCGTCGACGTCGCGGCGGGAGAAGCCCTCGATGGTGGCGATGAGGTCGGCGCCGATGCCCTGCGGGGCGAAGCCCGTGTCGAAGCTGGTCATCGGGTCCATCGCCCAGGCGCCGCCGTCGGACCCCATCGGGACCCGGGACATCGACTCGACGCCGCCCGCGAGGACGAGGTCCTCCCAGCCCGAACGGACCTTGGCGGCCGCCAGGTTGACGGCTTCCAGACCCGAGGCACAGAAGCGGTTCTCCTGGACGCCGGCGACGGTGTCCGGGAGGCCGGCCGCGATGGCGGCGATCCGGGCGATGTCGGAGCCCTGGTCGCCGAGCGGGCTGACCACGCCGAGGACGATGTCGTCGATGGCCGCCGGGTCGAGGCCGGGGAAGCGGCTGCGGATTTCGTGGATGAGGCCGACGACGAGGTCGATCGGCTTGGTGCCGTGCAGGGCGCCATTGGCCTTGCCGCGGCCGCGCGGGGTGCGGATCGCGTCGTAGACAAACGCTTCGGTACTCAAGACAGCAGCCTTTCGGGGGTGGTTGTGCGACGGGGTCAGGCGAGCAGCGAGCGGCCGATGATCTCCTTCATGATCTCGGTCGTGCCGCCGTAGATGGTCTGGATGCGGCCGTCGGTGAATGCCTTGGCGACCGGATACTCCGTCATGTAGCCGTAGCCTCCGTGCAGTTGGAGGCAGCGGTCGGCGACGCGCTTTTGCAGTTCGGTGGCCCACCACTTGGCCATCGAGGCGTGCACGGCGTCGAGGGTGCCGGCGGAGTGGTCGACGATGCAGCGGTCGATGAAGGTGCGGGTGACGGTGCACTCGGTGGCCATCTCGGCGATCTCGAACCTGATGTGCTGGAGTTTGGAGAGCGGCCGTCCGAAGGCCTCGCGCTCCTTGACGTACTGCGTGGTGATCTCCAGCAGGTGTTCCGCGGCGGCGATCCCGGCTACGGCTATGCCCATCCGTTCCTGCGCGAGATTGGTCATCAGGTGGATGAAGGCGCCGTCCCGCTCACCGAGCAGGTTCTCCTTGGGCACCCGGACGTCGTTGAAGAACAGCTCGGCGGTGTCCTGGGACTTCTGGCCGATCTTGTCGAGGTTGCGGCCCCGCTCGAAGCCGTCCGCGCCGCGTTCGACGACGATCAGCGACAGCCCCTTCGCGCCGCCCTCGGGGGTGGTCCTGGCCACCACGACCACCAGGTCGGCGAGGATGCCGTTGGAGATGAAGGTCTTGGAGCCGTTGAGCAGCCAGTGGTCGCCCTTGTCCTCGGCGCTGGTGCGGATGCCCTGGAGGTCGGAGCCCGCGCCGGGTTCGGTCATGGCGATGGCGGTGATGGTCTCGCCGCTGCAGAATCCTGGCAGCCAGCGCCGCTTCTGCTCGTCGGTGCCGAGGCCGGTGAGGTAGGGGCCGATGATGTCGTTGTGCAGCCCGAGCGCGAGGCCGGGCGCGCCGGCCCGGGTGAACTCCTCGGCGATGACGGCGCTGTAGCGGAAGTCGGTATTGCCGCCGCCCCCGTACTCCTCGGGCACGGCGAGGCCCAGCAGTCCCTGCCGGCCGGCCGCGAGCCAGGCCTCGCGCGAGACGATGCCGTCCTTCTCCCACTGCTCGTAGTGCGGGAGGACCTCCTTGGTGAGGAAGGTGCGCACGGTCTCGCGGAACGCGTCGTGCTCTTCGGTGAAGATCTGCCGCTGCACTACGGGGCCTCCTGGAGCCGGTTCTTGACGGTGGGGACGGGCCGGGCCGGGCCGGGCCCGACGGGGATCACACTGGGCATCGTCTCGCTGCTGTGGTTCAGCGGCAGGTCGAGTGCCATCAGTCGGCGCCTTCCTTCCGGGCCCTCTTGAGGCCGGGTACGCCCCAGTCGGCGGCGACGGCCTCGTCGTCCGCACCGGGCTGCGCGGGCCCGCCGCGGACGGAGACGGGGGTCGCGGAGAAGCGCGGTGCGGGCGCGGGCTGGGTGAGCCCGTCGTGCTCCACGAAGGTGGCGCGGGCGGCGATATGCGGGTGGTGAGGCGCCTCACGGAGCGAGAGGACGGGGGCGACACAGGCGTCCGACCCCTCGAACACCTCGGTCCACTCGGCACGCGTACGGGTTCTGAACCGGTCGGCGACGACGGTGCGCAGCTCCTCCCACCGGGCGATGTCACCCCGGTCCGGGGCTCCGTCCCCGATCCCGAGCAGCGTGCCGAACTCGTCGTAGAACCGCTGTTCGAGCGGCCCGACCGCCATGTACTGGCCGTCGGCGGTCTCGTACGCACCGTAGAACGGACAGCCACCGTCCAGGAGGTTGGAGCCGCGCCGGTCCTGCCAGCCGCCCGCCGCCAGCATTCCGTGGATCATCGTGGCGAGATGGGCGGCGCCGTCGACGATCGCCGCGTCCACGACCTGGCCCCGGCCGCCGGGGGTGCGGGCGTGCTGGAGGGCGGCGAGCACGCCGACGACGAGATAGAGCGAGCCGCCCGCGTAGTCGCCGACGAGATTGGCCGGGACGGTGGGCGGCTCGCCGGGCTTGCCGATCACGGAGAGGGTGCCGGTGAGCGCGATGTAGGCGATGTCGTGCCCGGCCCGCTCCGCGAGCGGTCCGTCCTGGCCCCAGCCGGTCATCCGCCCGTACACGAGCCGCGGATTGCGGGCCAGCGCGGCGTCGGGGCCGACGCCGAGGCGTTCGGCGACGCCCGGCCGGTAGCCCTCGATCAGGATGTCGGCGCGCTCGGCCAGATCGAGCACCTTGGCGGCGCCGTCCTCGGCCTTGAGGTCGACGAGCACGGAGCGTTTGTTGCGGTTGGTGAGGTCGTACGCGGGGTCGATACCCAGCCCCGCACCGCCGGGCCGGTCGACCCTGACGACATCGGCACCGAGGTCGGCCAGGAGCATCGCGGCGAACGGACCGGGTCCGATGCCCGCCAGTTCGACCACCCGCACCCCTGCCAGCGGGCCGTGCGAGCTGTGCTCTGTCGTTGCCATCAAGCCCCCAGCGGTATGACACAACTGATGTAACAGCGATGATGCTAAGAACGCACCGCGCTCCGCACAACCCCTTTGGCCGAGCAAGCGCTTAGACCCTTCCCCGGGATCCTCCCCCATGGGAGCCGCCCGGCCGTACACCGCCACGACCCCTCCGCTAACCTCTGCCTGCCACATCGGCGCCGGCCCCGCGGAGGCACTCATGAACAGACAGAACGGGGCACAACGCCCCTATGACGTAATCCTCTTCGGCGCCACCGGCTTCGTGGGGGCCCTCACCGCCGAATATCTCGCCGCCCACGCACCCGCCGACTGCCGCTGGGCCGTGGCCGGACGTGACCGGGCCAAGCTGGAACGCCTGCGCGAACGTCTCGCCGCGATCGACCCGCGCTGCGCGGACCTCCCGCTGCTGCACGCCGACGCCGAGGACGAGCACTCGCTGCGCGAGCTCGCCGAATCCGCCCATGTGGTGGCCACGACGGTGGGCCCCTATGTCTGGTACGGCGAACAGCTGGTCGCGGCCTGCGCCGAGGCGGGGACGGACTACGCGGACCTCACCGGTGAGGCGGAGTTCGTGGACCGGATGTACCTGAAGCACGACGCGCGGGCCCGCGAGACCGGCGCCCGGATCGTACACGCCTGCGGTTTCGACTCCGTACCGCACGACCTCGGGGTGTACTTCACCGTCCAGCAGCTGCCGCAGGGCGTACCCCTGACCGTCGACGGCTTCGTACGCAGCAACGCCGTCTTCTCCGGCGGTACGTTCGCCTCGGCGCTCACCGCGATGGGCCGCGGCCCGAGGATGCTGCGCGCCGCCCGGGAACGCCGGCTGCACGAACCGCGGCTGGTCGCCCGCCGGGCCCGTACCCCGTTCGGCGTCCCGCACTTCAGTACGGAGACCGGCACCTGGGCGCTCCCGCTGCCGACGCTGGACCCGCAGGTCGTCGGACGCTCGGCGCGGGCCCTGGCCCGGTACGGCCCCGACTTCCGCTACCGCCACTTCGCCTCGGTGCGACATCTGCCGATGATGCTCGGCGGCACGGCCGCGGTCGGCGCCCTCCTGGGCGCCGCGCAGGTCCCGGCGGCCCGGGCCTGGCTGATGGACCGGTACGAGCCGGGCAAGGGGCCGGACGCGGAGCAGCGGCGGCGCA
>NZ_JBEXPH010000108.1:0-29061 GCF_040611955.1 Streptomyces sp. NPDC006510
GGGCCCTCGCCAGCGTCACGGTCGATCCCGGCAAGGTGCTGGCCTGCGCCAACGATCTGCTGATCTCGCTGGGCGGCGACCTGTTCACGACCTGCCCCCGGACAGGATCCGCTGCCAGGCCGCGCCGGTGTTCTCCGGCCAGCCGAGGGCGCGGCACACGCCCGTCTTCCAGTCCTGGCCGCGCGGTACCACCGGCCAGGCCGTGATGCCCGCGGAGGACGGCTTCACCGCCTCCCACACGTCGATGTAGGGGTGGCCGACCACCAGCACGTCCGGGTCCGACACCTGGTCGGCGATCCGGGACTCCTTGGAGCCGGGGACCAGGTGGTCGACCAGGACGCCCAGCCTGGCGTCCGGGCCGGGGGAGAACTCGCGCACGATGGCGGGCAGGTCGTCGATGCCCTCCAGGTACTCGACGACCACGCCCTCGATCCGCAGGTCGTCGCCCCAGACCCGCTCGACCAGCTCCGCGTCGTGCCGGCCCTCCACGTAGATCCGGCCCGCCCGCGCGACCCGGGCGCGCGCCCCCGGGACCGCGACCGAACCCGAGGCCGTACGCGTGGGGCGCACCGGAGCGGCCGCCGAGGGGCGTACGAGGGTCACCACCTGGCCCTCCAGCAGGAAGCCGCGGGGTTCCATCGGGAACACCCGGTGCTTGCCGAAGCGGTCCTCCAGGGTCACCGTCGGACCCTGGGCCGTCTTCTCGCAGCGGATCACCGCACCGCAGAATCCGGTGGAGACCTCCTCCACGACCAGATCGGTTTCGGCGGGGACCTCGGGAACGGGGGCGGACCTCTTCCACGGCGGGGTCAGATCCGGCTGGTAGCTGCGCATCGGACGACGATAGGACGACCGGGTCCCGTCCGGCGGATCAGGGTCGGACAGGGCGCGGCGTCCGGTGCGGTGCATCGCAGGGCGCCGGAGCGTCTTAGGTGGGGTCTCCCCTGCTCGAACGGAGTTGAGAGCTTGGGGAAGGAGCTGTTCGGACGTTCCGGCAACGCCGCGAGGTGTCGTGCCAGGCGTCGCGACCCCGGCCATGATCTTCCGGACAGGCACTGAGGGTCACGACACGCCGAAGCGTACGGTCAGTTGTTCGCGCTGGTCCCGTACGAACGCCGCGTTCACCACCGCCCCGTGCCCCGGCACGTACACCGCGCCCTCGCCGCCCAGCGCCAGCAGCCGGTCCAGCGCGGCCGGCCAGCGGGACGGGAACGCGTCCCGGCCCGCCTGCGGTTCGCCGGACTCCTCGACCAGGTCGCCGCAGAGCACGATCGCGGGGGAGCCAGGGACGACCGCCACGAGATCGTGGCCGCTGTGCGCGGGGCCCACGTCGGCCAGCAACACCTCGCGCCCGCCGCCCAGATCGAGCGTCCACTCGCCGCACACCTGATGCTGCGGCGCGACCAGCGCATCGACGGCCTCCGCCGCGTCGTGCTCGCTGACCCCCTGGCGCACGGCCGAGCCGCGCAGATCGTCCGCCCCCCGCTTCAGCAGCTCGGTCATGCCGACCGCTCCGTAGACCTCGGCGCCGGGGAACGCGGCGGTGCCCAGCACATGGTCGAAATGGGGGTGGCTGAGTGCGATATGCGTCACCCTCCGGCCGAGCAGGGCCTGCGCCTGGGCCCGCACCTCGGCACCCTCGCGCAGCGTCGATCCGGTGTCGTAGAGCAGCACTCCATCCGCTCCGACCACCAGTGCGACTGTCGCGTCCCATCCGGGAAGGCGCCGCCGGCCCACTCCGTGACCGAGTCGCTCCCAGCCGAACTCTTCCCAAGAGGCATCCATACCGCGACGCTATCGGCAACGACCTGCGCGGTCTCGCGGTAGCGTGCCGGTCGCCCTTGCTAGGTCCCCACTCGGCCGCCGTACACTGGCCGGGGGATTGCTGGCACTCGCGATGACAGAGTGCCAGGCGGATTCCTGGGCAGAGAAACAGGAACGACCCGAGAACCACCGAGGAAACACAGCTGGAGGTGTCGCGATGCTCAGCGAACGCAGACTCGAAGTGCTTCGCGCCATCGTCCAGGACTATGTCGGCACGGAGGAGCCCGTCGGCTCCAAGGCGCTCACCGAGCGGCACAAGCTGGGGGTCTCCCCGGCGACCGTCCGCAACGACATGGCGGTGCTGGAGGACGAGGGCTTCATCGCCCAGCCCCACACCAGTGCCGGACGCATCCCGACGGACAAGGGCTACCGGCTCTTCGTCGACAAGCTCGCGGGGGTCAAGCCCCTCTCGTCGCCGGAGCGCCGGGCCATCCAGAATTTCCTCGACGGTGCGGTCGACCTCGACGACGTCGTGGGCCGCACCGTCCGGCTGCTCGCGCAGCTGACCCGGCAGGTCGCCATCGTGCAGTACCCCTCGCTGACCCGGTCGACGGTGCGGCATGTGGAGCTGCTGTCCCTGGCGCCCGCCCGGCTGATGCTCGTGCTCATCACGGACACCGGCCGGGTCGAACAGCGCATGATCGACTGCCCCGCCCCGTTCGGCGAGACCTCTCTCGCCGATCTGCGGGCCCGGCTCAACAGCCGGGTCGTCGGACGCCGTTTCGCGGACGTCCCGCAGCTGGTGCAGGATCTGCCGGAATCCTTCGAGAGCGAGGACCGGGGAACCGTGTCCACCGTGCTCTCCACCCTGCTCGAAACCCTCGTCGAGGAGACGGAGGAGCGGCTGATGATCGGCGGCACCTCCAACCTCACCCGCTTCGGGCACGACTTCCCTGTGATGATCCGGCCGGTGCTGGAGGCACTGGAGGAGCAGGTCGTGCTGCTGAAGCTGCTCGGCGAGGCCAAGGACTCGGGCATGACCGTACGTATCGGGCACGAGAACGCCCACGAGGGGCTCAACTCCACGTCCGTCGTCGCGGTCGGCTACGGTTCGGGCGACGAGGCAGTCGCCAAACTCGGCGTGGTCGGACCGACCCGCATGGACTACCCCGGAACGATGGGAGCGGTACGCGCAGTGGCACGTTACGTCGGACAGATCCTGGCGGAGTCGTAAGTGGCCACGGACTACTACGCCGTACTCGGCGTGCGCCGCGACGCATCTCAGGACGAGATCAAGAAGGCATTCCGGCGGCTCGCCCGCGAGCTGCACCCGGATGTGAACCCCGATCCGAAGACCCAGGAGCGGTTCAAGGAGATCAACGCCGCCTACGAGGTGCTGTCGGACCCGCAGAAGAAGCAGGTCTACGACCTCGGCGGCGACCCGCTGTCCGCCTCCGGCGGCGGTGGCGCGGGCGGATTCGGACAGGGCGGCTTCGGCAACTTCTCCGACATCATGGACGCGTTCTTCGGTACGTCGTCGCAGCGCGGACCCCGTTCGCGCACCCGGCGCGGCCAGGACGCGATGATCCGGCTGGAGATCGATCTCGCCGAGGCGGCGTTCGGTACCACCAAGGACATCCAGGTCGACACGGCCGTCGTCTGTACGACCTGCAGCGGCGAGGGTGCCGCACCCGGCACCTCCGCCCAGACCTGTGACATGTGCCGCGGCCGCGGCGAGGTCTCCCAGGTCACCCGGTCCTTCCTCGGCCAGGTCATGACCTCGCGGCCCTGCCCGCAGTGCCAGGGCTTCGGCACGGTCGTGCCGACCCCGTGCCCGGAGTGCGCCGGCGACGGCCGCATCCGCTCCAGGCGCACGCTCACCGTGAAGATCCCCGCCGGTGTCGACAACGGCACCCGCATCCAGCTCGCGGGCGAGGGCGAGGTCGGCCCCGGCGGCGGCCCGGCCGGCGATCTGTACGTGGAGATCCACGAGCTCTCGCACGCGGTGTTCCAGCGCCGCGGCGACGATCTGCACTGCACCGTCACCATCCCCATGACGGCGGGCGCGCTCGGCACCAAGGTGCCGCTGGAGACGCTCGACGGCCTGGAGGAGGTCGACATCCGGCCGGGCACCCAGTCCGGCCAGTCGGTACCGCTGCACGGCCGCGGCATCACGCATCTGCGGGGCGGCGGGCGCGGCGATCTGATCGTGCACGTCGAGGTGATGACCCCGACGAAGCTGGACCCGGAGCAGGAGCGACTGCTGCGCGACCTGGCGAAGATGCGTGGCGAGGAGCGGCCCACCGGCCAGTTCCAGCCCGGCCAGCAGGGGTTGTTCTCCCGGCTGAAGGACGCCTTCAACGGCCGCTGACCGGTCCCGCAGACCGTTCCCGGACGCCGGACGGGCCCGCTCGACGGGGCCCGTCCGGCGTTTGAGTACAAAGCGGACCCCGGGCCGCGCGCCCCGGGCGGCGCGGGACGTGACACGATGCGGTCATGTCATCCGCGTTGACCGATCTCTGCCGGTATCCGATCGTGCAGGCCCCGATGGCGGGCGGCACGTCCTGTCCGCAGCTCGTCGCGGCCGTCTCCGAGGCGGGCGGGCTCGGTTTTCTCGCTGCCGGGTACAAGACGGCGGACGGCATGTACAACGAGATCAAAGAGCTGCGCGGGCTGACCGCTCAGCCCTTCGGCGTCAATCTCTTCATGCCGCAGCCGGCGCTGGCCGACCCGAGCGCCGTCGAGGTGTACCGGCACCAGCTCGCGGGCGAGGCCGCCTGGTACGAGACCCCGCTGGGCGACACGGACTCCGGCGGCGACGACAACTACGACGCCAAGCTGGCCATCCTCCTGGAGGACCCGGTCCCGGCCGTCTCGTTCACCTTCGGCTGCCCGACCCGCGACATCCTCGACGCGTTCGCCGGCGTCGGCACGTACACCGTCGTGACCGTCACCACGCCCGAGGAGGCCCAGGCCGCCCAGTGGGCGGGCGCCGACGCGGTCTGTGTCCAGGGCGTCGAGGCGGGCGGTCACCAGTCCACCCACCGCGACGACCCGCAGACCGACGGCACCGGGATCGGGCTGCTCTCGCTGGTGTCCCAGGTCCGCGAGACCGTGCAGATACCGATCGTCGCCACGGGCGGGCTGATGCGCGGCTCCCAGATCGCCGCGGTGATCGCCGCGGGCGCGGAGGCGGCGCAGCTCGGCACGGCGTTCCTCGCCTGCCCCGAGTCCGGGGCGAGCCTGCTGCACAAGCAGGCGCTGACCAACCCGCTGTTCGTACGGACCGCCCTGACCCGGGCGTTCTCCGGCCGCCCGGCCCGCGGCCTGGTCAACCGGTTCATGCGCGAGCACGGCCCGTACGCCCCCGCCGCCTACCCGCAGGTCCACTATCTGACCGCCGGGCTGCGCCGGGCGGCGGCGAAGGCCGGGGACGCGCAGGGCATGGCCCTGTGGGCGGGCCAGGGGCACCGGATGGCACGCGAGCTGCCGGCCGGCCGGCTGGTCAGGCTGCTCGCCGAAGAACTGGACGCCGCACGGACGGCAGTGAGCACAGGGAGTACGCAGTGACCGCACCGGTCTTCGTCGTCGAACAGGTCCCCGACGGGCCCGAGTTCGTCCTGGAGGGGCCCGAGGGCCGGCATGCCGTGTCGGTGAAGCGGCTGCGCGCCGGTGAGGAGGTCGTGCTCACCGACGGGCGCGGCCGCTGGACGGAAGGCGTCGTCTCGGCCGCCGAGGGCAAGGACCGGCTCGTCGTCACCGGCCTGGCCCCGGTCCGGGAGGAGCCCCGGCCCTCCCCCCGCATCACCGTCGTCCAGGCCCTTCCCAAGGGCGACCGCGGCGAGGTCGCCGTGGAGACGATGACGGAGACCGGGGTCGACGCGATCGTGCCCTGGCAGGCCTCGCGCTGCATCACGCAGTGGAAGGGCGACCGCGGCCTCAAGTCCCTCGCGAAATGGCGCAACACGGCCCGGGAGGCGGGCAAGCAGTCCCGCCGGGTGCGTTTCCCCGAAGTGGCCGACGCGATGACGACCAAACAGATCGCCGCGCTCGTGGCCACGGCGGACTTCGCCGCCGTCCTGCACGAGGACCGGGGACACGACAGTGAGCCGCTGGCCACCGTCCTGCTCCCGGCCCAGGGCGAGATCGTGCTGATCGTCGGACCCGAGGGCGGGGTGTCGCCGGACGAGCTGGCGGTCTTCGCCGGGGCGGGCGCCCGGACCTGCCGGCTCGGAGCGAGCGTGCTGCGCACCTCTACGGCGGGCACGGCGGCGACGGCACTGCTGCTGGGGCGGACCGGCCGCTGGTCGTGAACCCTGTTGTGAGCCCGCTGTACGCCCCGTCGCGTGCGCCGGAGCCGCCCGCGGTTTTGGCCGCAAGCCGTCTACCGCTCCACGGGCGAACGGTGGGAAGCTGCCCGTATGGGGACATCAAGGGCATGGGGTCAGGGAAGAGAGCGGCGCTTTCTGGCCGCTTCCGCACTCGTGGTCGCGGCGGTCGCGGGTACCGCCGCCTGTGACCCCGCGGGCGGACTGAACTCCGCATCCATCGCCGTGACCACCGACCGGGTAGGCACCGGCGCACTGGAGCGCAACGGGGTCGATGTGCAGTGGCTGAACTGCACGGCCGACGTCGACGGGGACCGGACCGGGGGCGCCTCGCCCGCCGCGTCCGCGCGCCGGGTCGCCGACGTCGACTGCACCGGCAAGACCGAGAGGGGCGAGGCCATCACCCTCACCGGCAAGGTGACCCAGGAGTTCGGCGGGCGGTGCGTGCGGGGGGACTTGACCGCGAAGGCGGGCGGGAAGGCCGTCTTCCGGGCGGATGTGCTCGGCAACTGCGCCGCCCCGTCGACCGCCGTGCTGAATCCGCCACCGGCCGGCGGCGGCCAGGGCGCCCGGCCGACGGTCACCGTCACGGTGACGGTGACCGAAACGCCTGTGGGTAAGTGACTTCGACCGGCGGGCCGGGGCCCGTCGGACTCCGGCCAACCCGGTTACGCAGAGCATGGCGGCGGCCTAGGGTGATCGATGTGACACAGCCTGCCTATCTCCGATTCCCCCATGTCCAGGGCGATTCGATCGCCTTCACCGCCGAGGACGATGTCTGGCTGGCGCCGCTGGACGGCGGCCGGGCCTGGCGCGTCAGTGCCGACAACCGGCCTGTCACCCATCCACGGATATCGCCCGACGGAACCCGGGTCGCCTGGACGTCCACCCGGGACGGGGCGCCCGAAGTGCACATCGCGCCGACCGACGGCGGCCCCTCCCGGCGGCTCACCTACTGGGGCGACGCGCGGACCGCCGTCCACGGCTGGACGCCCGAGGGCGAGGTGCTGGTCGTCAGCACCCATGGGCAGGCGTCGCTCCGGCGCAGCTGGGCCAGGGCCGTCCCGGTCGACGGCGGGCCCGCCCGGACCCTGCCGTACGGGCCGGTCGGCTCGGTCGCGTACGGGCCCGGCGGCCGGGTGCTGCTGCTCTCGGTCACCATGGGGCGCGAGGCCGCCACCTGGAAGCGCTACCGGGGCGGCACGGCAGGCAAGTTGTGGATCGAGCGGGAGTCCCCGGCGGACGGCCCGGAGGAGTTCGTACGCCTTCACGCGGACCTCGACGGGAACATCGAATCCCCGATGTGGGTGGGGGAGCGCATCGCTTTCCTCTCCGACCACGAAGGCGTCGGCGCGCTCTACTCCTCGCTCCCCGACGGCTCCGACCTGCGCCGCCACACCGGCATCGAGGGCTTCTACGCCCGTCACGCGACCACCGACGGCACCCGCGTCGCCTACGCCTCGGCCGGTGAACTCTGGTTGCTGGACGGCCTCGCCGGCGACGGGCCCCGCCGCCTCGACATCCGGCTCGGCGGCCAGCGCGCCGACCTCCAGCCGCACTCCGTGCACGCCGGCAGCCATCTCGACTCCGCGTCCCCGGACCGTACCGGCCGCGGCAGCGCCGTCGGGACGCGCGGCGCCGTCCACTGGGTCACCCACCGCGAGGGACCGGCCCGCGCACTCGCCGTCGAACCGGGCGTACGGGCCAGACTGCCCCGCGCCTTCCAGGCCGACGGCGACCAGCATGTCGTCTGGGTCACCGACGCCGAGGGCGACGACGCCCTGGAGTGCGCACCCGCCACCGGAACCGCCCCCGGCGCCGTACCGCGCCGCCTCGCCGCAGGCCGTATCGGCAGGGTCCTCGACCTGGCCCCGGCCCCTGACGGCAGCCGGTTCGCCGTCGCCGCGCACGACGGGCGGGTCCTGATCGTCGAACGGGAGAGCGGCGAGGTCCACGAGGTGGACCGCAGCGAGCACGGCGACGTCTCCGGCCTCGTCTTCTCGCCCGACTCCTCCTGGCTCGCCTGGTCCCACCCCGGGCCCGAGCCGCTCAGTCAGCTCAAGCTCGCGCACCTGGCGGATCTGTCGGTCGCCGAGGCCACCCCGCTGCGCTTCCGGGACTTCGCCCCCGCATTCACCGGCGACGGCAAGCACCTGGCCTTCCTCTCCGAGCGGTCCTTCGACCCGGTCTACGACGCCCATGTCTTCGACCTGGCGTTCATCGGCGCCTGCCGCCCGCATCTGCTGACGCTCGCCGCCACCACGCCCTCCCCGTTCGGGCCGCAGCGCCATGGCCGCCCGACCGAGAAGGAGAAGGGCGGCGGCGAGGGCGACCAGGACAACCCGACCGCGCTGCCGGTCACCCGGATCGACCTCGAAGGACTCGCCGACCGGATCGTGCCGCTGCCCGTCGAGGCCGCCAGCTACTCCACACTGCGCGCCGCGAAGGACGGGCTGCTGTGGCTGAGCCACCCGGTGACCGGGGTGCTCGGGACCGGCGCCGCCACCCACGACTCCGGGCGGCCCGAGACCGTCCTGGAGCGGTACGACCTGGAGAAGCTGCGCTGCGAGGAACTCGCCTCGGGCGTCAGGGATTTCGCGGTCAGCGGGGACGGCAAGCGGGTTGTCCTGCAGACCCGCGGCAAGCTGCGCGTCGTACCGTCCGACAGCCATGTCGCGTGCGACGACGAGGACGGCGGCAGCGACGGCGGCGTCACCGTCGACCTCTCCCGGATCCGGCGGACCCTCGAACCGGCCGCCGAATGGCGCCAGATGTACAACGAGGCCGGGCGCATCATGCGGGACAACTACTGGCGCCCCGACATGGGCGGTCTCGACTGGGACGGAGTCCTGGACCGCTACCGCCCGGTGCTGGAGCGGGTCGCCACCCACGACGACCTGATGGACCTGCTGTGGGAGGTGCAGGGGGAGCTCGGCACCTCGCACGCCTATGTGACGCCGCCCGGCGGATGGGGCGACGACTCGGCCCGGCAGGGGCTGCTCGGTGCGGACATCTCCCGTACGGACGAAGGCAGTTGGCGCATCGACCGGGTCCTGCCGTCCGAGACCTCCGACCCGGAGGCCCGCTCGCCGCTCGCCGCGCCCGGAGTGGCGGTACGCGCCGGGGACGCGATCCTCGCCGTCGACGGCCGCCCGGTCGACCCGGTGACCGGCCCCGGACCGCTGCTCACCGGCTCGGCGGGCAAACCGGTCGAGCTGACCGTCTCACCGGTGGACGGCGGTGACCCCCGCCATGTCGTCGTCGTACCGGTCGCCGACGAGGAGGCGCTGCGCTACCACGCGTGGGTCGCCGACCGGCGGGCCTATGTGCACGAGCGCTCCGGCGGCCGCCTCGGCTACCTCCACGTCCCCGACATGGTCGGCTCGGGCTGGGCGCAGCTCCACCGCGACCTGCGGATCGAAGTGGCCCGCGAGGGGCTGGTCGTGGACGTCCGGGAGAACCGCGGCGGCCACATCTCGCAGCTGATCGTGGAGAAGCTCGCCCGCCGCGTCGTCGGCTGGGACCTGCCGCGCGGCATGCGGCCGTTCAGCTACCCGCAGGACGCGCCGCGCGGCCCCGTGGTCGCCGTGGCCAACGAGTTCTCCGGCTCGGACGGCGACATCGTGAACGCCGCGATCAAGGCCCTGCGGATCGGGCCGGTCGTCGGTACGCGGACCTGGGGCGGCGTGGTCGGCATCGACAGCCGGTACCGGCTGGTGGACGGTACGTCGGTCACCCAGCCCAAGTACGCGTTCTGGTTCGAGGGTTACGGCTGGGGCGTGGAGAACCACGGGGTCGATCCCGATGTCGAGGTCGTGATGACGCCGCAGGACCATGTGGCGGGGCGGGATCCGCAGCTGGACGAGGCGATCCGGATCGCGCTGGCCTCGCTCGCCGAGACCCCGGCGAAGCGGGCGCCGGAGCTGCCGGAGGCGTAGGGGTGGCGGGGCGGGTGCGGGTCCGGTGCGCCTGCGGCGGGCCCGATCCCCCTGCCCGACCCTTCCCGTAACCGGGGGCTCAGCCCCCCGGACTCCCGCTCCTCAAGCGCGGGAGGGGCTGGATCTCGCCCCGGTCCGGGAAGGGCGGGCAGGGGACAGGGCCCGCCGCAGGCGGCCCGATAGCATGCCGTACAACGATCACCAACAACCCGAGGAGCCACCCCATGGCGGGAGAACCGCAGCCCGACTGCCTGTTCTGCAAGATCGTCTCGGGTGAGATCCCGGCAACCATCGTCCGCGAGACCGAAACCACCGTCGCCTTCCGGGACATCAACCCGCAGGCCCCCACCCACGTACTCGTCATCCCCCGCGTCCACTACCCGGACGCCGCCGCGCTCGCCGCCGCCGAGCCGACGATCACCGCCGACATACTGCGTGAGGCCGGGCAGGTCGCCGCCGACGAGAAGATCGTGGACACCGGTTACCGGGTCGTCCTCAACACCGGCTCCGGCGCCGGCCAGACCGTCTTCCACGCGCACGCCCACGTCCTGGGCGGCCGCGGACTGCAGTGGCCCCCCGGCTAGAACGGCCCGTCGCACACCATGTCCGTACGCGAACTCGTGGTCCTGGGCACCGCCAGCCAGGTCCCGACCAGACACCGCAACCACAACGGCTATCTGCTGCGCTGGGACGGCGAGGGCATCCTCTTCGACCCGGGTGAGGGCACTCAGCGCCAGATGCTGCGGGCCGGCGTCGCCGCGCACGACATCGACCGGATCTGCGTCACGCACTTCCACGGCGACCACTCGCTCGGCCTGGCCGGGGTGATCCAGCGGATCAACCTCGACCAGGTCCCGCACCCGGTCATCGCGCACTACCCGGCGAGCGGGCAGCGCTTCTTCGAGCGGCTGCGGTACGCCACCGCGTACCGCGAGTCCGTCGAGCTGACCGAGGCCCCGGTCGCCGCCGACGGGGTGCTCGCCACCACCGAGGCGTACACACTCAGCAGCCACCGGCTCTCGCACCCCGTCGAGTCGTACGGCTACCGGCTCGTCGAACCCGACGGGCGCCGCATGCTGCCCGCGAAACTGGCCGAGCACGGCATCAAGGGGCCGGACGTCGGCCGGATCCAGCGCGAGGGCGCCCTCGGCGGCGTCACGCTGGACGACGTCTCCGAGCGCAGGCGCGGCCAGCGGTTCGCGTTCATCATGGACACGAGGCTCTGCGACGGCGTGCACGTCCTCGCCGAGGGCTGTGACCTGCTTGTCATCGAGTCGACCTTCCTCGACGAGGACGAACGGCTCGCCACCGACCACGGCCATCTGACCGCCGGACAGGCGGCCCGGGTGGCCCGGGACGCGGGCGTGCGGCACCTCGTGCTGACGCACTTCTCGCAGCGGTACGACGACCCGGCCGTCTTCGAGACCCAGGCCCGCGCGGCGGGGTTCGAGGGCGAACTGACCGTCGCCCAGGACCTCAGCAGGGTCCCCGTGCCCACCCGGCACCTTTGAACACATCAGCACCACCATCTGTGAGCGTGAAAAACCCGTGCATCTCCCCAAAGCCGAACTTCACCTCCACATCGAAGGCACCCTCGAACCCGAGCTGGCCTTCGAGCTCGCCGGACGCAACGGTGTGCGGCTGCCGTACGCGGACACCGAGGAGCTCCGCACCGCCTATCGCTTCGACGACCTGCAGAGTTTCCTCGACCTGTACTACGCGCTGATGGCGGTGCTCCGGACCGAGGAGGACTTCGAGGAGCTCGCCGACGCGTATCTCGCCCGCGCCGCGGCGCAGGGCGTCCGGCACGCGGAGATCTTCTTCGACCCGCAGGCGCACACCGCCCGCGGCGTCCCGATCGGCACCGTCGTCGAGGGGCTCGGCCGGGCGCTGGACCGCAGCGAGGAGAAGCACGGCATCTCCACCCAGCTGATCATGTGCTTCCTGCGCGACCAGTCGGCCGAGTCGGCGCTGGAGACCCTGGAGTCGGCGAAGCCGTATCTGCACCGGATCGGCGCGGTCGGCCTCGACTCGGCGGAGGTCGGGCACCCGCCCGTCAAGTTCCGTGAGGTGTACGAGGCGGCCGGGGCCCTCGGGCTGCGCAAGGTCGCCCACGCCGGCGAGGAGGGCCCGCCCGAGTACATCCGGGAGGCTCTGGACGTCCTCGGGGTCGAGCGCATCGACCACGGGCTGCGCTGCATGGAGGACCCGGACCTGGTGAAGCGGCTGGTCGCGGACCGGGTGCCGCTCACCCTCTGCCCGCTGTCCAACGTACGGCTGCGCGCCATCGACACCCTGGAGGAGCACCCGCTGCGGGCCATGATGGCCGCCGGACTGCTCTGCACGGTGAACTCCGACGACCCCGCCTACTTCGGCGGATACGTCGGGGACACCTTCCACGCCGTCCACGAGGCGCTCGGCCTGGACCAGGAGCAGCTGCGCACGCTGGCCCGCAACTCCTTCGAGGCGGCCTTCCTCGACCACGACGAGGAGCGCAGGGCGCGCTATCTGTCCGAGGTCGAGGCGTACGCGTTCGACTGACCGGCCCCGCCCGCCGGCCCGGCCGTCCGGAACGCGTTGCGGACCGGGCGCCTGCGGCGCACGGGCAGGCTGATCTCCGTGACGGCCTGCTCGGGCGCGCCCAGCCTGGGCACGGCGCCGGGCACCGCTCCGGTGGTGACGGCGAGCAGCGCGGCCGGGGCGCCGCCCCTGCGCCGTACCGATCCCGGCACCAGCGGACGGCCGCCGGTGTGCAGGGCGACGGCCGTAACCGGCGCGGCCACCAGGAGCGTGACGGCGCCCAGGATCAGGCCCATCACCGGGTAGCCGGCCTGCTCGGACAGCACACTGCCCAGGACCGGCCCGCAGGCCACCCCGACGGACGAGGCGGAGCCGGCGAGGACCGCCCAGCGGCCGCGTACGTCCAGGGAGGCGGCCAGGCCGATCAGATACGACAGGACCACCGGGTAGACGGTGTTCCACAGGATCTCGCCGGTCGCGAACGAGCCGAGGTTCCGGGCCGACGAACTGAGCACGATGCTCCCCGCGATGATCACGGTGCCCAGGCCGATCGGCACCGCCCGGCCGAGCCTGGCGCCCAGCACCCCGGCGCCCATCACCCCGAGCAGACCCGCGCCGAGCGCGGCGGCGAACACCGCGCCGATGGTGACCTCGGAGAGCCCGGCCTGGGCCACGCCGATCCGGCTGCTGACGCCCCACAGCGCGTTCTGCGCCATGGACCAGACGAGCATGCCGCCTGCGAGCACCAGACCGGAACGGCGGTGCGGCAGCCGGCCGGCCACCGGGGCGGCGGGACCGGTGGGCGTGACACCGCCGAGCCGCGCGGTGGCGGGCCAGACGAGCAGGGCGACCAGGGTGATGGAGGCGAACGGCAGCCGGTGGCCGCCGCCGAGGTGCGGGATCGTCAGATAGAGGGCGCCCGCCGTCGCGGAGACGCTGAGCAGCCCGAGCGACGAGGTCCGGTGCGGATCGCGCTCGGCGGCGATGCCCGCGGCGGCCACCGCGGTCGCCGTACCGGAGCCGAAGCCGCCGATCATCGCGCCCATGACCACCAGCGGCACCGAGCCGGCCAGGGCGGCGCAGCCGTACCCCGTCATGGCCAGGACCAGTCCGATCCGGGCCGGCCGCCGCGGCCCGTACGTCTCGACCCGGCCCGCCAGCGTGAACCCGGCAGTCGCCGAACTCAGCAGCAGGGCACTGCCGACCAGACCGGCCTGCGCCGTACTGAGGCCGAGACAGACGGAGAGCCGCCCGACGATGGTGGGGAGCAGATAGGCGGCGAGGTAGCCGGCGGTGAATACGGCGACCAGGGGCCACGCGGCGCGAGGGCGCGAGGACATGGGCGTTCCTGAAGACATGCCGGATCGACGGCAGAGAAGGCAGGGGAGGGCAATGCGGGAAATACGGAGAAGTCGGGCCACTCGTCGGCAACCGTCGCCGATGGGGCTCGCGGGCCAATTTGTATCAACCGCGGCCAGTCGCCCGAAAGGCACACTCATGTGATCCGGGTCACATATGCGTTTACCCTCCGAAAGTGCGGGTAGCAGCGCATGTTTATGCAGGTCAGCGCCCATCCGTGAGGCGCTGCGGACGAGCCCGCCGGTACCGGCGGCGCGCAGCCTCCGGTTACGGCGGCGAATCGGGCACACTGGCCAGATCTGCCACGACCGGGGAGTGCAAGGTGAGCACGGACATTCCAGGCATCGACCCACTGGACGGGCTGCGCGCCCCGCAGGACCCGGACTGCGACGTCTTCCTCACCGGCACGGTCTTCCTCGACATCATCTTCACCGGCCTGGACAGCGCCCCCGTCCGCGGCACCGAGTCCTGGGCGCGCGGCATGGGCTCCAGCCCCGGCGGCGTCGCCAACATGGCCACCGCGCTGGCCCGGCTGGGGCTGCACACCTCGCTGGCCGCGGCCTTCGGCGACGACCACTACGGGGAGTACTGCTGGGACGCCCTGGAACAGGGCGAGGGCATCGATCTGTCCATGTCGCACACCGTCCCCGGCTGGCACTCGCCGGTCACCGTCTCGATGGCGTACGAAGGCGAGCGGACGATGGTCTCGCACGGCCACGAGGCCCCCGGCCCCGAGGGCGCCCACGGCGTGCTCTCCGCCGGGGAACCGCCGTTCCCACGCTGCCCGCCCCGCGCACGCGCCGCCGTCGCCTCGCTCGCCCCCGGCCGCAGCGAACCCTGGGTCGCCAGTGCGGCCCGCAACGGCGCCCGGATCTTCGCCGACGTCGGCTGGGACGAGACCGGCCGTTGGGACCTGGACGCCCTCGCCGACCTGGAGCACTGCCAGGCATTCCTCCCCAACGCCGAGGAGGCGATGCGCTACACCCGCACCGACTGCCCGCGCGCCGCCGCCCACGCCCTGGCCGAGCGGGTGCCGCTCGCCGTGGTCACCCTGGGCGCGGAGGGCGCGTACGCGGTGGACTCGGCGACCGGGGAGAGCGCCGAGGTGCCCGCGATCGAGGTGGAGGCGCTCGACCCCACCGGGGCGGGCGACGTCTTCGTCGCCGGATTCGTCACCGGCACCCTGGCGGACTGGCCGCTGGCCGACCGGCTGGCCTTCGCCGGACTGACCGCGGCCCTCTCGGTCCAGGAGTTCGGCGGATCGCTGTCGGCGCCGGGCTGGGCGGAGATCGCCGCCTGGTGGCAGCAGATCCGTACCTTCGCCGACCAGGACCCGGCCGCGCTCCAGCGGTACGCCTTCCTGGAGGAGCTGCTGCCCGCCGCCGCCCGGCCCTGGCCGCTGCGCCGGGCGGTCCCGACGATCGGCTTCCGCCGCCCCGCCTGACGGCCGGACGTGCCTGCCTCGCGAGCGTGTGCGAAAAAGCCCTCGGTGTTGTCGGTGCGGAGTCGTAGGCTTGGTAATCCGAGAGGTTGTCGATCGGCGAGAACCTTGCAACGGGAGGTATGTGCAGGCCACAGAGCCGGCCCATGACTCAGACACCCACAGCCCAGACCCCTGCGCCGAGGCAGGCGCGAGCCCACTTCACCGTCCCCGCCAGCCATCCGATGGTGACCGTTCTGGGTTCGGGCGACGCCTTGCTGCGCGTGATCGAGACGGCCTTCCCGGCGGCCGACATCCACGTCCGGGGAAACGAGATCAGCGCCGCCGGAGACGCGACGGAAGTCGCGCTGATCCAGCGCCTGTTCGACGAGATGATGCTGGTGCTCCGCACCGGTCAGCCGATGACGGAGGACGCAGTGGAACGCTCGATCGCCATGCTCAGGGCGACGGAGAGCGGCGAGGGGGACGGCGAGGAGACACCGGCCGAGGTGCTCACCCAGAACATCCTCTCCAGCCGCGGTCGCACGATCCGCCCCAAGACGCTCAACCAGAAGCGCTACGTCGACGCGATCGACAAACACACGATCGTCTTCGGCATCGGCCCCGCCGGTACCGGCAAGACCTATCTCGCCATGGCGAAGGCCGTCCAGGCCCTCCAGTCCAAGCAGGTCAACAGGATCATCCTGACCCGGCCCGCCGTCGAGGCGGGCGAGCGGCTCGGCTTCCTGCCCGGCACGCTCTACGAGAAGATCGACCCGTATCTGCGCCCGCTCTACGACGCGCTGCACGACATGCTCGACCCCGACTCGATCCCGCGGCTGATGGCGGCGGGCACGATCGAGGTGGCGCCCCTGGCGTACATGAGGGGCAGGACCCTCAATGACGCGTTCATCATTCTCGACGAGGCGCAGAACACCAGCGCCGAGCAGATGAAGATGTTCCTGACCCGGCTCGGCTTCGACTCGAAGATCGTCATCACCGGTGACGTCACCCAGGTCGACCTGCCGAACGGGACCAAGAGCGGCCTGCGCCAGGTCCAGGAGATCCTGGACGGCGTCGAGGACGTCCACTTCTCCCGGCTCACCTCCCAGGATGTCGTCCGGCACAAGCTGGTCGGCCGTATCGTCGACGCGTACGAGAAGTACGACAGCCGAGACAGCCACAACGGGAAGCAGTAGCAGCGCACCATGTCGATCGACGTCAACAACGAGTCCGGAACCGAGGTCGACGAGCAGGCGATCCTCGACATCGCCCGCTACGCACTCGCGCGGATGCGGATCCACCCGCTCTCCGAGCTCTCGGTGATCGTGGTGGACACCGACGCCATGGAACAGCTCCACATCCAGTGGATGGACCTCCCGGGCCCTACCGATGTCATGTCCTTCCCGATGGATGAGCTGCGTCCGCCGTCCAAGGACGACGAGGAGCCCCCGCAGGGGCTCCTCGGTGACATCGTGCTCTGCCCGGAGGTCGCCAAGAAGCAGGGCGAGGACGCGGAGACCCGGCACTCCATGGACGAGGAGCTCCAGCTCCTCACGGTCCACGGAGTGCTGCATCTCCTCGGGTACGACCACGAGGAGCCGGACGAGAAGGCCGAGATGTTCGGCCTCCAGGCCGCGATCGTCGACGGCTGGCGCGCCGAGCACGGCCTGACCGGCCCGTCGCCCGCCCCCACCGTGTCGTGAGCGTTCCTCTCGTTCTCGGGGCCGTTCTGCTGGTCGTCGTCGGCTGGCTGGCGGCCTGTGCGGAGGCGGGCATCGCCCGTGTCTCCAGCTTCCGGGCCGCCGAGGCGGTCCGCTCCGGGCGGCGCGGCAGCCGGAAGCTGGAGCAGGTCGCGGCCGATCCGACCCGCTATCTCAATGTCGCCCTGCTGGTGCGGGTCGCCTGCGAGATGTCGGCCGGGGTGCTCGTCACGTACGCCTGTCTGAAGGAGTTCCCGGAGACCTGGCAGGCGCTGGCCCTCGCCATGGGTGTGATGGTCCTGGTCTCCTACGTCGCCATCGGGGTGTCGCCGCGCACCATCGGCCGCCAGCACCCGCTGAACACGGCCACGGCCGCGGCGTACGTGCTGCTGCCGCTGGCCAGGGTCATGGGCCCGGTCCCGCAGCTGCTGATCCTCATCGGCAACGCGCTGACCCCGGGCAAGGGCTTCCGCAAAGGCCCGTTCGCCAGCGAGGCAGAACTGCGCGCGATGGTCGACCTCGCCGAGGCGGAGTCGCTGATCGAGGACGAGGAGCGCCGCATGGTGCACTCCGTCTTCGAGCTCGGTGACACGCTGGTGCGCGAGGTCATGGTGCCGCGGACGGACCTGGTCTGCATCGAGCGCTACAAGACGATCCGGCAGGCGCTGACCCTGGCGCTGCGCTCCGGTTTCTCGCGGATCCCGGTCACCGGGGAGAACGAGGACGACATCGTCGGCATCGTGTATCTCAAGGACCTGGTCCGCAAGACCCACATCAACCGCGAGTCGGAGGCGGATCTGGTCTCCACGGCGATGCGGCCGGCCGCCTTCGTGCCCGACACCAAGAACGCCGGTGACCTGCTGCGCGAGATGCAGCAGGAGCGCAGCCACGTCGCCGTCGTGATCGACGAGTACGGCGGCACGGCGGGCATCGTCACCATCGAGGACATCCTTGAGGAGATCGTCGGCGAGATCACCGACGAGTACGACCGCGAACTCCCGCCCGTCCAGGAGCTGGGGAACGACTCCTTCCGGGTGACCGCGCGCCTCGACATCGGCGACCTCGGGGAGCTGTTCGGCCTCGACGAGTACGACGACGAGGACGTGGAGACCGTCGGCGGGCTGCTGGCCAAGGCGCTGGGGCGGGTCCCGATCGCCGGGGCGTCGGCGGTCGTCGACCTGCCCGACGGCCGCCGGCTGCGGCTGACCGCGGAGTCCCCGGCGGGCCGCCGCAACAAGATCGTCACGGTGCTGGTGGAGCCCGTGGAGTCCCAGGGGGAGGACGAGGGATGACCCCGCAGCAGCTGAGGGCGTTCTGCCTGGAGTTCAACGCGAGCGCCGAGGAATTCCCGTTCGGGCCGGAGACCTCCGTCTTCAAGGTGCTGGGCAAGATGTTCGCGCTCAGCGCGCTGGACGGGCGCCCGCTGACGGTGAACCTGAAGTGCGACCCGGACGAGGCGGTGCGGCTGCGGGAGAAGTATGACGCGGTGGTGCCGGGCTGGCACATGAACAAACGGCACTGGAACACGGTGACGGTCTCCGGGGTGCCGGACCGGGTGCTCCGCGAGCTGGTCGAGGACTCCTACGACCTGGTGGTGGCGGGGCTGCCGAAGGCGGACCGGCTGCGGCTGGACCGGGCGTAGCGGCCGTCCCGTGCGCGGGCGGGTGCGCCCGGTTCGTATGCTCGGCACATGACTGAGAGCACCGACCTCGGCCCCGAGGACCGCAAGATCGTCACGCTGGCGCGCAGCGCCCGCGCCCGCAACGGTGTGCCGGAGGGCGCGGCCGTACGGGACGAGACCGGGCGTACGTATGTCGCGGGCACCGTACGGCTGGAGTCGCTGAGACTCAGCGCGTTGCAGACCGCCGTGGCGATGGCCGTGGCCAGCGGGGCCACCTCCCTGGAGGCGGCCGCGGTCGTCTCCGAGGCCGAGACCCCGTCGGACGAGGACCGCGCCGCGGTACGGGACCTGGGCGGCCCGGACACCCCCGTCCTGCTCGCCGGGCCCGACGGCACACTGCGGGTCAGCGTGACGGCGGGCTGACCCCGGCCCCGTCCGCCCACCGTGTACGAAAGCCCCGCGCCGCCGGCGCGGGGCTTTCGCGCACCGCGGGGCCGGGAAGCGGATCTTGACAGCATCTGATGGGTCATCAGCCGATGCGTCCCGCCCCCATTGACTTCTTCGGGGCCGGAGCCGTCAATGGGCCCCCGTCGGCGCACCGAGCCGCTGCGCCGCATCCGCAGGAGGGGGCTCCATGCGTCAGACCGTCCGAAGAATCAGCCTGCGAAGATCCGGTGCCCGAAGGCGGCCCGCGCACGGCCGCCGCTGGGCCGCCGCGCTGGGCGTCGGCGCGCTCGTCGTGGCCGGGGGAGGGGGGCTCGCGGCCCCCGCACAGGCCATGGCCACCGCCTCGGTGCCGGTGGACTTCCCCACCCACTGCATCCCGCCGGCCATCGCGGGCATCCCGCCGATCGACGGGACGACGAAGGCCGAGATCACCGTCGACAACGCCGCCCCGAAGGTGGGCGACACGGTCACGGTCACGTACACCGTCGTCGAACCCGCCGCGGGCAACCCGGTCGATCTGGCCCTGCCCGCCGACATCATGACGCCGACCGGCAAGGTCACCGTCGGCGGTGCGCAGACCGCGAGCGTCACCGTCACCGGCCCGAAGAAGAACGACCCGGTACCCGGCAAGGGCGCCTTCCCGTCGTTCTCGATGACCGGCACCTTCACGGTCACCGCGCCCGGACAGATCACACTGTCGCCCGGCGACTACAACATCCACACCAGCTACATCATGGAGCTGGACACGCCGTGCACGGTGACGGACCCGCCCGCCCCCGTCTCCGGGACGATCATCGCGACGGACGGCGGCGGCCAGGTCAACGAGCGTGCCATCCAGCTCGGGGCCGCGTCCGGCAAGGCGGGCGACGAGGTCACCGTCACCGGGTCGAAGTTCACCCCGGGCGCGGACATCACCCTCGCCGGCCGGGCCGGTGACGTCCAGACCGCCGACACGGCCACCGTCAAGGCGGACGGCGCCGGCGGCTTCAGCGGCCGGCTCACCGTCGACGACCCGGCGACCACCGGAATCGTCGCCTACGAGGGCGGTAGCTGGGACCCGGCCAAGGGCGCGGGCCCGCAGGCCTACACCGTCACCGGCGGCGGCGAGACCCCGGACGGCAGCCAGCGGCTCAACACGTCCGTCAAGGCGGGCACGCTGTCCATGCTCCAGGCCGGGGACACCGTCGAGATGTCGGCGGTCGACTTCGGCCGCGGCGGCGCCTCCCGCGGCTCCCTGCAGACGGTGACGGTCGAGGACTACCGCGGCGGCCCCGCCGGCTGGTCCCTGACCGGAAAGGTCACCGACTTCAAGGGCCCCGGCGGCGCGACGATCGGCGCGTCCGCACTCGGCTGGACCCCGGCCTGCGCGACGAGGGCCGGCAGCCCGAGCACCTGTGCTGCGGGTTCCGAGGGACCGGTCGGCAGCGCGGGCGCCACGCTGGCGTCCACGCCGAACGGGACCTTCACCGGCGGCGAGTTCACCGTCGACGCCCGGCTCGCGCTGAAGGTACCGGCGTACACCGCCCCCGGCGCGTACTCCGGCGTGCTCACCCTCACCCTCACGTGACCGAGCGGTCCCGAGCAACCGGCGGACCGGGCGCGCACCCGCCCGGACCGCCCGTCCCGACCACCACCCGGGGGTTCCGCACCGTGCGCAAGATCTACGTACTGCTCCTGGCCGGCACCCTCCTGCTGATCGGCGTGCCCGCCGCCCATGCCGCGGACAACGGCAGCTGGTCGGTCTACCCGGCCACCGAACGGGCCGGTCAGCGCCCGTACTTCTACCTCTCCGCCGACCCCGGCGCCACGCTCCACGACAAGGTCACCGTCACCAACAAGACGGACCGGCCGCAGAGCTTTCGGCTGTACGCGGCCGACGCCTACAACACCGCACGCGACGGCGGATTCGCCGTACGGAGCCGCGACGAGAGGCAGCGCTCGGTCGGCGCCTGGGCGAGGACCGGCCGCGACCGGGTCACCGTGGAGCCGCACGGCTCGGTCACCGTCCCGGTCACCATCACCGTCCCCAAGAACGCCGAACCGGGCGACCACCCCGGCGCGCTCGTCGCACTCGACGAGCGCATCGACCCCGCCGACGCCGGTGCCGTCGCCGTAGGCATCCAGAAGGCGGTCGGCGCCCGGATCTATCTGCGGGTGAACGGTCCGACCATGCCCGCGCTCTCCGTGGACGACATCGAGGTCGAGCACACCCAGCCCCTGGTCCCCGGCACCGGGAGGAGCCGGGCCGTCATCTCGTACACGCTCCACAACCGGGGCAATGTCACCCTCAGCCCCGAGGTCGCCCTCAAGGCGGAGGGCCTCTTCGGCCGCACCCTGCTCGCCCGCGACCTGAAGAAGATCCCCTCCGAGTTGCTGCCCCGCCAGAAGGTCCGGCTGACCGAGCAGTGGGCCGACGCGCCGCAGCTGGAATGGGGCGAGATCCGGCTCACCGCGAGCGCCCGCGAGACCCGCGAGTCCGCCGCCGTCGCGTACTTCGCCCTGCCCTGGCTGGTGGCCGACATCCTGCTGCTGATCGTCGGCGGGGGTACGGGGCTGTGGATACGGGCCCGCCGGAGCCGTTCCCGCACCGCCTGAGACGACGCGCGACAGGCCCTGCCGCGGCCCTTGGTGCGGCGGGGCCGCCGGGATCGGGGACAATGGGCGCCATGAGCGTTCGACCTGACACAGAAGCCGCCGCGCAGCAGGCTGCGGACAAAGCCCCCCACCGGGCCGGTTTCGCCTGCTTCGTGGGCCGCCCCAACGCGGGCAAGTCCACCCTCACGAACGCTCTGGTCGGCCAGAAGGTGGCGATCACCTCCAACCGGCCGCAGACCACCCGGCACACTGTGCGCGGCATCGTGCACCGCGAGGACGCGCAGCTGATCCTGGTCGACACCCCCGGCCTCCACAAGCCGCGCACGCTGCTGGGCGAGCGGCTCAACGACGTCGTACGGACCACCTGGGCCGAGGTCGACGTCATCGGCTTCTGCCTGCCGGCCGACCAGAAGCTCGGCCCCGGCGACAAGTACATCGTCAAGGAACTCGCGGGCATCAAGAAGACCCCGAAGATCGCCATCATCACCAAGACCGACCTGGTCGACTCCAAGCAACTCGCCGAACAGCTGCTCGCCGTGTCCCGCCTCGGCGAGGAGCTCGGCTTCGAGTGGGCGGAGATCATTCCGGTCTCCGCGGTCAAGGACACCCAGGTCGATCTGCTGGGCGACCTGATCGCCCCGCTGCTCCCTCAGAGCCCGCCGCTCTACCCGGAGGGCGACCTCACCGACGAGCCCGAGATGGTCATGGTCGCGGAGCTGATCCGCGAGGCCGCGCTCGAAGGCGTACGGGACGAGCTGCCGCACTCCATCGCGGTCGTCGTCGAGGAGATGCTGCCGCGCGAGGGCCGCCCGGCGGACAAGCCGCTGCTCGACATCCACGCCAACGTCTACATCGAGCGCCCGAGCCAGAAGGGCATCATCATCGGCCCGAAGGGCAAGCGACTGAAGGACGTCGGCACGAAGTCGCGCAAGCACATCGAGGCACTGCTCGGCACGCCGGTCTTCCTGGACCTCCATGTGAAGGTCGCGAAGGACTGGCAGCGCGACCCCAAGCAGCTGCGCAAGCTCGGGTTCTGAGCCCTGCCCCGGTCCGGCGGCCGGAGGACGGCGCAGCTGCCCGAAGGGTGCGAGGGTGGCCGTCGAGATGGGTCCCCAAGCAGCTGCGGAAGCCGGGGTTCTGAGCAGCCGGGCCACGAGGAAACGGGTGACCCGGGCCACAGGGCCCCCACGTCACGCGTAACCAGATCTCACGCGCCCTCCTTCAGGACGCGTGAGATCAGTGCCCGCTGGGCGTCGGTCAGTCCCGGGTCCGCGCAGTGGACCGTCCGGTCGCCGACCGTGATCCGGTACCGGAAACCGTCCGGCACGCCGAGGGGCGGGGCGTCGTGGCCCGCGGCCAGAGCCGATTCGGCCAGCGCCTCCCACTCCGGGGCGTCGTCCCGCCCGGCGGTGTCGACCTCGCGGTGGCGTGCGATGCCGGCGAAGCCGCCGGTCCTGCTGACCTGAATCCGCATGCGGTGTCCTCCAACGCCGGACGGGCCGGGCAAGGGGCCGGATCGCGCTACGCGGTCGGTACGCCCACTTCCGACCACGCCTTCAGGACGGCCTCGGCCTCGTCGCCCTCCCCGAAGCGGCTGCGGGCCGCGGCGACCGTCAGCCGGGCGAAGGACGCGAAGTCCGCGTCCACGGCCAGTTGACCACCTGTGAGCACATCGAACCAGAGCTGCCCGGCACGCTCCCACGCATTGCCGCCGAGCGCCGTCGCCAGCAGATAGAAGGCCCGGTTCGGGATGCCGGAGTTGAGGTGCACCCCGCCGTTGTCCTCGCCGGTGTGGACGTAGTCCTCCATCGACGCGGGCTGCGGGTCCTTGCCCAGCACGTCGTCGTCGTACGCCGTGCCCGGCGCCTTCATCGAGCGCAGCGCGACGCCCTGGACGCGGGGGGCCAGCAGCCCGGCGCCGATCAGCCAGTCGGCCCGGTCCGCGCTCTGGCCCAGCGAGTACTGCTTGACCAGTGAGCCGAAGACGTCGGACATGGATTCGTTGAGCGCGCCGGACTGGCCGTAGTAGCTCAGATTGGCGGTGTACTGGGTCAGGCCGTGGGTCAGTTCGTGGCCGATCACGTCGATGGCGACGGTGAAGTCCAGGAAGATCTCCCCGTCCCCGTCGCCGAAGACCATCTGCTCGCCGTCGAAGAAGGCGTTGTTGTACTTCTCGTCGTAGTGCACCGAACCGATCAGCGGCAGTCCGTGGCCGTCGATCGAACGACGGCCGTACGCCTTGAGCAGCAGTTCGAAGGTGGCGCCGAGCCCCGCGTACGCGCGGTTGACGCTGGCGTCCTTCGTCGGCTTCTGGCCCTCGGCGCGGACCTTGGTGCCGGGCAGCTGGGTGCCGTTGCGGCAGTCGTACAGGACTCGGTCGGGCTTGTCGGACGCCTCGTCCCCGGCCGCGCGGGCGACGGGCACGGTGACGACCGTGGCCATCTGACGGCGGGTGCGGCGGGCCGCGTCACCCTCCAGGGTGCGACGGGCGGGACCGGCGAGATCGGGGTTGTCGGACTGCGACAGCTTGTCGAGGACCTGGGGCGGCACGATCGTGCAGAAGACGGGTTGGAACCCGCGCTGAGACTGAGGGTGCATGCAGCCGACTGTGGCACCAGGTAATCGCATTGTCACTGGTTGCGATCAGGATTGACGAAATGGAGTGATCGGTCACTGTGGGGCGTTTCCCGTGCCCGGTCCCGCATAGTGATACGGGACCGACGCATCAGGCGCCTCTCGGCTAGTCTCGTTGCATCATGCGTTTCGGGCTGCTTCTTCTTAGCTGCCGCGGCGAGGGCCTGTAGTCGTAGGCCGACCCCCTCCCCGCGGAGTCTGGTGTTGCAGTGACACAGTCGGCCGTCCCCCTGGTTGGACCCCGAGGAGCCGTACGCCATGACCGCCGCAAATCCCGCTCAGTCCCCCGCTGAAACCGCTGTCGGCCGTCCGACGCCGATCACCAACGCGACTCAGCTGCAGAAGCCGTCCGGGATGCCGATCCACAAGTACGGCACCTACGAGGCTGTCGACATCCCCGACCGCACCTGGCCGGACAACCGGATCACGGTCGCGCCCCGCTGGCTCTCCACCGACCTGCGCGACGGCAACCAGGCCCTGATCGACCCGATGTCGCCGGCCCGCAAGCGCGAGATGTTCGACCTGCTCGTACGCATGGGCTACAAGGAGATCGAGGTCGGCTTCCCGTCCTCCGGCGAGACCGACTTCGCGTTCGTCCGCTCCATCATCGAAGAGGGCGCGATCCCCGAGGACGTGACGATCTCCGTCCTGACGCAGGCCCGCGAGGACCTGATCGAGCGGACCGTCGAGTCCATCGTCGGCGCCCGCCGCGCCACCGTGCACCTGTACAACGCGACGGCGCCCACCTTCCGCCGGGTCGTCTTCCGCGGTTCCAAGGACGACATCAAGCAGATCGCCGTGGACGGCACCCGGCTGGTCATGGAGTACGCGGAGAAGCTGCTGGGCCCGGAGACGATCTTCGGCTACCAGTACAGCCCCGAGATCTTCACCGACACCGAGCTGGACTTCGCCCTGGAGGTCTGCGAAGCGGTCTGCGACGTGTGGCAGCCGGAGGAGGGTCGCGAGATCATCCTCAACCTGCCCGCCACCGTGGAGCGTTCGACGCCGTCCACGCACGCGGACCGGTTCGAGTGGATGTCGCGCAACCTGTCGCGCCGCGAGTTCGTCTGCCTGTCGGTCCACCCGCACAACGACCGCGGCACCGCCGTCGCCGCCGCCGAGCTGGCCCTCATGGCCGGTGCGGACCGGATCGAGGGCTGCCTGTTCGGCCAGGGCGAGCGCACCGGCAATGTCGACCTGGTCACCCTGGGCATGAACCTGTTCTCGCAGGGTGTCGACCCGCAGATCGACTTCTCGCAGATCGACGAGATCCGCCGCACCAGCGAGTACTGCAACCAGATGGAGGTCCACCCGCGCCACCCCTACGCGGGCGACCTGGTCTACACCGCCTTCTCCGGCTCCCACCAGGACGCCATCAAGAAGGGCTTCGACGCCATGGAGGCCGACGCGGCCGCCCAGGGCAAGACGGTCGACGACATCGAGTGGGCGGTGCCGTACCTGCCGATCGACCCGAAGGACGTCGGCCGCAGCTACGAGGCCGTCATCCGGGTCAACTCGCAGTCCGGCAAGGGCGGAATCGCCTATGTCCTGAAGAACGACCACAAGCTGGACCTGCCGCGCCGGATGCAGATCGAATTCTCCCGGATCATTCAGGCCAAGACGGATGCCGAGGGCGGCGAGGTCACGCCGACGCAGATCTGGTCCACGTTCCGCGACGAGTACCTGCCCAACCCGGAGGACGCCTGGGGCCGGGTACAGATCCGCACCGGCCAGACCACGACCGGCTCCGACGGCAAGGACACGATCACCGTCGAGGCGACCGTGGACGGCGCGGACACCGTGCTGACCGGTACCGGCAACGGACCGATCTCCGCGTTCTTCGAAGCGCTGCAGGCCATCGGCATCGACGCCCGGCTGCTGGACTACACCGAGCACACCATGAGCGAGGGCGCCAGCTCCCAGGCCGCCTCGTACATCGAGTGCGCGATCGACGGAAAGGTCCTGTGGGGCATCGGCATCGACGCCAACACCACGCGGGCCTCGCTGAAGGCGGTCGTCTCCGCCGTCAACCGCGCCACCCGCTGATCCGGCGCCCGGAAGGGCCCCGGGCCGCACGGCCACAGAACCCCGTCCACCCGTATCCGGGGGGCGGGGTTCGGCCATCTCCGGGCGGTTGTGACGAGCGAGGTGACGTCACATCGCGACTGTGGTTAACATCACGTCCACACGGCAATGTTGCCGGAGGGGGCACCTCCCGTGCCCTTGGGGCTACGGGGGAGTTACGGAGGTGTGCGACGTGCGGTCAGCCCTGGTACAACGCGCCATGAAGCTGCGTATCTGCGGCATCCGCACCATCTGGGACCCCGTCGGCGACGGGGAGTTCTTCTGCCCCGGCTGCGGCGGCGACCGCAACTACCGCCGGCTCATCGGCCGTCGGCGATTCGCGGTGCTCGGCGTGCCGATGGTGCGGCGCGGCACCGTGGGCCCCGTCGTCGAATGCGCCGCCTGCCGGGGGCACTTCGGCACCGATGCACTCGACCACCCCACCACCACCCGGCTCTCCGCCATGCTCCGGGACGCCGTCCACACCGTCGCCCTCGGCGTCCTCGCGGCCGGCGGCACCACCTCCCGCACGGTGCTGGAGACCGCGGCCGCCATCGTGCGCGGCGCCGGATTCGACGACTGCACCGAGGAACAGCTCTGCACCGTCGTCGAGGTCCTCGCCGCCGACACCGGCCACGGCTCCGTCTTCGACCCCGCGGCCGAGGCGTGCGGAGCGGCCCTCGCCATCGAACTGCACGAGGCGCTGGAACCCCTCGCCCCGCATCTCGCCCCCGCCGGACGCGAATCGATACTGCTCCAGGGCGCCAGGATCGCGCTCGCCGACGGCCCGTACGGACAGGCGGAGCGCGAGGTGCTGACCGCGGTCGGCAGCGCGCTGCAGCTCTGTGCCCAGGACACGGCCCGGCTGCTCGCCGAGGCGGCGCGCACCCCCTCCTGACCGTCCCGGCCGCCCACGGGCCCCGCAGGCCGTCCCCGTGCCCGACAATGGACGCATGAGCTTGTTCCGGGACGACGGCGTGGTGCTGCGCACGCAGAAGCTGGGCGAGGCCGACCGGATCATCACGATCCTGACCCGCGGCCACGGCCGGGTGCGCGCGGTCGCGCGCGGGGTGCGGCGCACGAAGTCCAAGTTCGGGGCGCGGTTGGAGCCCTTCTCCCACGTCGATGTGCAGTTCTTCGCCCGTGGCAGCGAACTGGTCGGCCGCGGGCTGCCGCTCTGCACCCAGAGCGAGACGATCGCTCCGTACGGTGGCGGCATCGTCACCGACTACGCCCGCTACACCGCGGGCACCGCGATGCTGGAGACCGCCGAGCGGTTCACCGACCACGAGGGCGAGCCCGCGGTCCAGCAGTACCTGCTGCTCGTCGGCGGGCTGCGCACCCTCGCCCGCGGCGAGCACGAGCCGCATCTCATCCTCGACGCGTTCCTGCTGCGCTCGCTCGCCGTCAACGGCTACGCGCCCAGCTTCGAGGACTGCGCCAAGTGCGGAATGTCCGGACCGAACCGGTTCTTCTCCGTCGCGGCGGGCGGCGTCATATGCGGCGACTGCCGGGTACCCGGCAGCGTCGTACCCTCGGCTGAGGCCGTCACCCTGCTGAGCGCACTGCTCAGCGGCGACTGGGAGACGGCGGACGCGTGCGAGGCGCGTCATGTCAGGGAGGGGAGCGGGCTGGTGTCCGCCTATCTGCACTGGCATCTGGAGCGCGGGCTGCGCTCACTGCGGTACGTAGAGAAGTGACACAGGCAGATCAGGCACAGGGAGCGAGACAGTTCATGGCAGTACGCGGGATGCTCGGCGGCCGTAACCGGCGCGACTACAAGACCCCGGAGCCGCACCCCTCCGGTGCCACGCCCCCGAAGATCCCCGGCGAGCTGGTGCCCAAGCACGTGGCCGTCGTGATGGACGGCAACGGCCGTTGGGCCAAGGAACGCGGCCTCCCGCGCACCGAGGGCCACAAGGTCGGCGAGGGCGTCGTCATGGACGTGCTCAAGGGCTGCATCGAGATGGGCGTCAAGAACCTCTCGCTGTACGCGTTCTCCACCGAGAACTGGAAGCGGTCCCCGGAGGAAGTGAAGTTCCTGATGAACTTCAACCGGGACGTCATCCGCCGCCGCCGCGACGAGATGGACGAGCTGGGCATCCGCATCCGCTGGGTGGGCCGCATGCCCAAGCTGTGGAAGTCCGTGGTCCAGGAGCTCCAGGTCGCCCAGGAGCAGACCAAGGACAACGACAGGATGACGCTGTACTTCTGCGTCAACTACGGCGGCCGGGCCGAGATCGCCGACGCCGCGCAGCGCATCGCGCAGGACGTCGCGGCCGGGAAGCTGGACCCGGCCAAGGTCAACGAGAAGACGTTCGCGAAGTACATCTACTACCCGGACATGCCGGACGTCGACCTCTTCGTCCGCCCCAGCGGGGAGCAGCGCACGTCCAACTACCTGATCTGGCAGAGCGCCTACGCCGAGATGGTCTTCCAGGACGTGCTCTGGCCCGACTTCGACCGCCGCGACCTCTGGCGGGCCTGCCTGGAGTTCGCCCAGCGGGACCGGCGCTTCGGCGGTGCGGTGGAGGCGGCGCAGGCGCCGAAGGGCTGAGCGGCGGGGGGGGGGGGGGGGGGCCCCCCGGGCCACCCCGGCGAACTAGGCTTACGCCCCCCCCCCCCCCCCGCCCAAGAAAGACACCCGCTTGGGCCACGGAACAAAACC
>NZ_JBEXPH010000109.1:0-28928 GCF_040611955.1 Streptomyces sp. NPDC006510
CGTCCGGCTCGGCGGCCAGCCGGTAGCCGTTGTCCGCGGAGACGATCGCGTCGCGGCCGACGGCCCGCCGCAGCCGGCCGACGAGCGCCTGGAGGGCGCGCACCGCCTCGGCGGGCGGGTCGCCGTCCCACACCTCGTCGACGAGCACGGCGGCGGGGACGGTGCGGCCGGGGCGCAGCGCGAGGACGGTGAGCAGGGCGCGCAGCCGCGCCCCGCCGATGGCGACGGCCGTGCCGTCGTCGCGGAGTGCCCGGGTCGTTCCGAGGATGCAGTAGCGCACCGGCCTATTCTCCGCGACCGGGATCGGGAAGGGCACACATGTCCGGTCGCGCCCCTGTGCGCCGTGATCCGGTCTCGCGACGTGCTCCGGGGTCGCGCCGTGCTCCGGGATCGCGTCCTGCTCCAGCTCCGGGATCGCTCGTCATGCCCCCACCCTTTCCGGAACCACCGCCCCGGTGCGAGACGTTTGTGACGTGTCGCCTGTACGGTCGGGCTCCTGCCCGCCGCCCCGTTCCGCTTCCGGCCGCCCGTCAGGAGTTCGCCGATGACCACCGCAGCAGCCCGCAGCGACCGGCGGATCAGCCCGGTCTTCCTCGGGATCGTCGCCGTGACGGCGGTGTCGGGCTGGGCGGTGTGGACCGGCATCGGGTATCCGTACGGGCTCGCGGTCTTCCTCTTCGTCACCGGGGCGTGGGTGGTCTCGCTCTGCCTGCACGAGTACGCGCACGCCCGCACCGCGCTGCACAGCGGGGACCTCTCGGTCGGCGCCAAGGGCTACCTCAGCCTCAATCCGCTCGCCTACACGCACGCCCTGCTCAGCATCGTGCTGCCGGTGCTGTTCGTGATCATGGGCGGTATCGGTCTGCCCGGCGGCGCCGTCTTCATCGAGCGGGGGCGGATCCACGGGCGCTGGAAGCACAGTCTGATCTCGGCGGCGGGCCCGCTGACGAATGTGCTGTTCGCGCTGGTGTGCACGGCGCCGTTCTGGCTGCACGCGCTGGAGGGCGTCCCGAAGGAGTTCCGGTACGCGCTGGCGTTCCTGGCGCTGCTTCAGGTCACCGCGGCGATCCTGAACTTCCTGCCGGTCCCCGGGCTGGACGGGTACGGGGTGATCGAGCCCTGGCTGTCGTACCGGATCCGGCGCCGGATGGCGCCGTTCGCGCAGTTCGGGCTGCTCGCGGTGTTCGGCGTGCTGTGGATCCCGGGGATCAACCACGTCTTCTTCGACGCGGTCCACGGTCTGCTGGATTCCCTGGGCGTGAGCGGGCTGGACACGGAGTGCGGCCGCGCCGCCTACCGCTTCTGGGAGAACTGGAACGAGGAGTATCCGGTCTGCGCGGTCAGCCCGTAGGAGCTGTCCGCCTCATTCGGCGGTCTGCGCGCGCTGCCGGCGCAGGTAGAACCACGCCATGTTGGACGAGAGCCCGGCCAGTAGCACCCAGACGATCCCGAGCAGGCTGCCCTGGGCGAACGAGATCACGGCCGCGACGACGGCCAGGACGCAGACGGTGATGGCGTAGAGAGCGAGTCGGGGCATGGGGGGCGGCTCCTGTCGGGGGTGGTGCACGGTCCCGTCCAGTGTCCCCCATGCCCCTTTCCGTTCACCGCAGGGTGGGTCCGGGAACGGGTCCGGCTCAGACGTCGGTGGTACGGAGCCCCGCGTGCGCCTTGTAGCGGCGGTTGACCGAGATCAGGTTGGCGACCAGCGACTCGACCTGGTGGGCGTTGCGCAGCCGGCCGGCGAAGATGCCGCGCATGCCGGGGATCCGGCCCGCCAGCGCCTGTACGAGGTCGGTGTCGGCGCGGGCCTCGCCCAGCACCAGCACATCGGTGTCGATCTCCTCGATGGACTCGTCCTGGAGCAGCACCGCCGAGAGGTGGTGGAAGGCGGCGGTGACCCGGGACTCCGGCAGCAGGGCGGCGGCCTGCTCGGCGGCGCTGCCCTCCTCGGGCTTCAGCGCGTAGGCGCCCTTCTTGTCGAAGCCGAGCGGGTTGACGCAGTCGATGACGAGCTTGCCCGCGAGTTCGTCCCGCAGCGACTCCAGGGTCTTGGCGTGGCCGTCCCACGGCACGGCGACGATCACGATGTCGCTGCGACGTGCGCACTCCGCGTTGTCCGCGCCCTCGACGCCGTGGCCCAGCTCGTCGGCGGCGCTCGCCGCGCGGTCGGCGGCCCGGGAGCCGATGATCACCTTCTGCCCGGCGCGGGCGAACCGGTAGGCGAGGCCGCGTCCCTGGGGGCCGGTGCCGCCGAGCACGCCGACGGTCAGCCCGGAGACGTCGGGAAGATCCCAGGGGTCCTTGGCGGGGGGCTTGGCCGCGCTGTCGCTGTCATTCGTAGTCATGGCTCCGACATTACTGCCCGCCACGGAGCGGGCCCCGGTCTCTCCCCTCGTTCCCCGTTCGGCTGGTTCGGAGCCGTTCTCCGGTGCCGGGCACGGGTGCTGGGGCATGATGCCGGGCCATGGATGCCGTACGCGTGGCCCTGCTCCGTGAAGTGCTCGCCGGGACCGAGTGGCCCGCCGCGACCCGGCGGTTCGCCGGAGCGCTGAGGTCGTCCGTCGTGCCGCACGGCGGCGGCCTGCTGCTGGTGGGGACGGCGGCGTACGAACCGTGGCATCTGGCGGCCCATCTGGTCGACGAGTCCACCTGGTCCGGGCTGCCGGAGCTGACCCCCACCCTGGTGCGCCATCGGGTGGAGCCGGGCGGCCCCGCGCATCTGGCCGTCGGTCTGGGCCGGATCGAGGCGGCGGGGCGGGGCGAGACGCTGCTCCTGGTGGCCCCGGAGCGGCCCGGCGCGGGGCTGCTGGAGCGGGTGCACGACGCGCGGCGCGCCGGGGCCACGGTGCTCTCGCTGAACGACGGTGATCCGGAGGTGTGCGGGCTCGCCCATGAGACGCTCGCGGTGACCGGCGACGACGTCGACCTGGACACCGTGCAGCATCTGGTGAGCGCGGCGGCCGGGGAGAACAGCGCCCCCGCGCCACGCGGCCGCCGCGGCTTCCGGGACCGGCTGTCCCGGCTCGCCGACCAGCTGACGGCGCCTCCTCCCGCCCGCTGGTGACGGCCCTCCGGTGACGGGCCGGCGGCGCGGAAATTCCGTTGCGGCGGTACCTGCGGGGCCGGAGCATGGCCTCCCGTGACCTCTGCTCCGTCCCTGGCCGCCCGGTCGGCCGCCCTGCTGCCCGACCTCGCGCCGCTCCGCTCCTCCTCCGACTTCCGGCTGCTGTGGATCCAGGGGCTGGTGACGTACTTCGGCAGCTTCATGGCGATGATCGCGCTGCCGCTCCAGATCAAGGAGCTGACGGGCTCCCCGCTGGCCGTCGGTGTGATGGGCGCGGTCGAGCTGGTGCCGCTGGTCGTCTTCGGCCTGTACGGCGGGGCGCTCGCGGACGCCGCGGACCGCCGCAAGGTGATCCTGGCCACCGAGGCGGGGCTGGGGCTGCTCGCTCTCGTACTCCTGGTGAACGCGGCGCTGCCCGGCCCGCTGCTCTGGCCGCTCTATCTGGTCGCGGCCGGGGTCTCCGCGCTCGCCGGGCTCCAGCGGCCCGCGCTGGACTCCCTGATGGCCCGGATCGTGCCGCACGAGCAGCAGACCGCGGCCGCCGCGCTGAACTCGCTGCGCTGGCAGTTCGGCGCGATCACCGGTCCGGCGGTGGCGGGGCTCGTGGTGGCCTACGCCGGGCACGCCACGGCGTACGCGGTCACGGTGGCCACGTTCGCCGTCTCCGTGCTGCTGTGTCTGCGCCTGGCGCCCGCGCCGCCCGCCCGGGAGGGCCAGAAGCCCTCGCTGCGCGGCATCGCCGAGGGGGCACGGTACGCCTGGAGCCGGCCGGTGCTGCTGGGAACGTACGCGGTCGACCTGGCGGCGATGTTCTTCGCCTTCCCGAACACGATCTTCCCGTTCCTCGCGGACGAGCTGGACGCCGACTGGTCGCTGGGCCTGATGTACGCGGCCGGGTCGGTCGGGTCGCTGGTGCTGGGGCTGACCAGCGGCTGGACGTCACGGGTGCGGCGGCACGGGCTGTTCGTGGTGTTCGGGGCCGCGGTCTGGGGGCTGGCGATCGCGGCGGCCGGATGGTTCGGCAACGTGTGGCTGGTGCTGGTCTGCCTGGCGGTGGCGGGCGCGGGCGACATGCTCAGCGGTCTGGGCCGCTCCACGATCTGGAACCAGACCATCCCGGAGGAGCTGCGGGGCCGGCTGGCGGGCATCGAGGTGCTCTCGTACAGCGTCGGCCCGCAGCTGGGTCAGGTGCGGGCCGGTGCGATGGCGGGCTGGACGGGGACCCGGTCGGCGATCTGGAGCGGCGGGGTGGCGTGCGTGGCCTCGGTCGGGCTGCTCACGGCGGCACTGCCGAAGCTGCTCACCTACGACTCCGAGACGGACGAGGACGCGCTGCGCAGGCGGGAAGCCGGGGAATCCAGCCCGTCCGCCGCCTGAGGAGCGCGTCCCGGCGCGTCACCCCCGGTCAGGCCTCCGGATCGGGCGGTGTGCCCCCGTCGTGCCACCTGGGGTCGTTCTCCCACTCCAGGTTCCGCTCCCGGGCGGTGTCCATCGCGTGCTGCGCCTCCTCGCGGGAGGTGTACGGCCCGAAACGGTCCTTGGCCGGGCACTCGGGGCCCTCCTCGACCTTCTTGTGCTCCAGGCAGTAGTACCACTCGCCCGGCTTGCCGACCGTGCGCTTCTTGAACAGGGCCATCATCGGCTCCTTCCCTCGGGGCCATGCTGCCCCAAGCACGCTGGTTAGACTCGCTGACATGTCTGGCCAGTCGCTGCTCGTACCCGGGGAGATCACTCCCGTCCGCTCCGTACCCGGAAACATCCGGCGCCCCGAATACGTGGGCAAGCCGGCCCCCACCCCGTACACCGGTCCGGAGGTCCAGGACACCGACACCATCGAGCGCATGCGCATCGCCGGCCGGATCGCCGCGCAGGCGATGGCGGAGGCCGCGAAGCACATCGCCCCGGGCGTCACGACGGACGAACTCGACCGGGTCGCCCATGAGTTCATGTGCGACCACGGCGCCTACCCGTCGACGCTCGGCTACCGCGGGTTCCCCAAGTCGCTCTGCACCTCGCTCAACGAGGTGATCTGCCACGGCATCCCGGACTCCACCGTGCTGCGCGACGGCGACATCGTGAACCTCGACGTCACGGCGTACATCAACGGTGTGCACGGCGACAACAACGCCACGTATCTCTGCGGCGACGTGGACGAGGAGTCCCGGCTGCTCGTGGAGCGCACCGAGGAGTCGCTGAACCGGGCGATCAAGGCGGTCCGGCCGGGGCGGCAGGTCAATGTGATCGGGCGGGTCATCGAGTCGTACGCCAAGCGCTTCGGCTACGGGGTGGTGCGGGACTTCACGGGGCACGGGATCAACTCCTCGTTCCACTCAGGCCTGATCATTCCGCACTACGACAGCCCGCACGCGACCACCGTGATGCGGCCCGGGATGACGTTCACCATCGAGCCGATGCTGACGCTGGGCAGCCATGACTACGACATGTGGGACGACGGCTGGACCGTGGTGACGAAGGACCGCAGGCGCACCGCCCAGTTCGAGCACACGCTGGTGGTGACGGAGACGGGCGCCGAGATCCTGACGCTCCCGTAGCCACCCGGACAGTTCCTCCCCGAAAGCGGCCGCCCCCGGGCGGCCGCTTTCGCGTACCCCGCGCGGAGGCGGAACCAGGCGTATCGTTTTTACCGACAGAGCGTCGGGAAGCTGTTGACTTAGGTAAGCCTAAGTAGGAGGATCGGAGTCGTCGGCAGCCACCGCCGCAACCACGCGGTCGCCGCCGACATTTCCGTCTCTTTCTGGACTTCCCGTCCCCCTCGGTCCCCGGAGGCCCGCCTTGGACGCAACCGCCGCCACCACGCCCTTCTCGACGCTCATCCGTACCGCGTCGCACGCGCAGCACACCGAGGCGGAGACCTCGACCTTCATGAGCGACCTGCTGGGCGGGCGGCTCGGAGTGGACGCGTACACGTGCTACACCGAGCAGCTGTGGTTCGTGTACCGGGCACTGGAGGAGGGGGCGCAGGCGCTGCACAGCGATCCGGTCGCCGGTCCGTTCATACGGCCCGAGCTGATGCGCACCGCCGAGCTGGAGCGCGATCTGGCCCACCTGCGGGGTGCGGACTGGCGCGCGGGCCTGGAGCCGCTGCCGGCCACGGCCGCGTACGCCGCCCGGGTCGCCGAGTGCGCCCGCGACTGGCCGGCCGGATATGTCGCGCACCACTACACCCGCTACCTCGGCGACCTCTCCGGCGGCCAGATCATCCGCGACCGGGCGGAGAAGGCCTGGGGCTTCGCGCGCAAGGGCGACGGCGTCCGGTTCTACGTCTTCGAGGGGATATCCAACCCCGCCTCGTTCAAGCGGGGTTACCGCGAGCTGCTGGACGCGGTGGAGGCGGACGACCTGGAGAAGCAGCGCATCGTCGACGAGTGCAAGCGCGCGTTCGCGCTGAACACGGCGGTGTTCCGGGAGCTGGGCGAGGTGTTCCCGCTCAGCGCGTAGCGCCCTGTCCGGCGGGGGACGGGCTCGGCCTTCCGCGGTGAGCCAGCAGGACGCGGCCGCCGACCTCCACCGTGCCGTCGGGTGCCGGAGCGGTGAGGATCTGCGAGCCGCGTCCCTGCGTGATGTTGAGGGCCCGCCCCAGCTCGGCGCTGAGCAGCAGCGCGGCCGCTCCGGTCGCCTCGTCCTCCACGATGTTGTCGTCGCGCCGGGGGAACGCCCGCGCCCTGACCCGGCCGGCCGCCTCGTCCTCCCAGGCCCATACGTACAGCCAGCCCTCCCCCGGCGGCGGCCCGGTGAGCGCCTCGACCTCGGCGACGGACCCGTACCGCTCCAGCGTGCGCGGGGGTGCCCACTCGGGGCGGGCGGTGATCCAGGTGAACTCGCCGTCCTGACGGGCGAATACCTCCCCGACCGGAAGCTCCAGGATCTCCAGATCGAGCAGCCAGGCCGTGCCGACGAGCGGATGGCCGGCGAACGGGAGGCGGAGTCCCGGGGTGTAGATGTCCACACGCCCGCGCTCGGGGTCGTCGACGAACACCGTCTCGCTGAAGCCGAGCCGGCCGGCCAGTGCCTGCCGGGACGCCCGGTCCGGGTGGGCCCGGCCGTCGCGCACCACACCGAGGGCGTTGCCGTGTCGGCCGTCGGGGCCGCAGAACACGCGTAGTACGTCGATGCCGTCGGGTACGTCGAAGTCGCTGTCGCTCACACGGGCATTCAAGCACCGCCCGGATGGCGGCCGTTCGGCCGGTCCACCCGGGCGGTGCCGTCACGGGACGACGCGGAGGGCTCAGGCGGTACGGCGACGGCGGGCCGCGATCACGACTCCGGCACCGGCCGCCACGGCGACGCCCGAGGCAGCGAACAGGGCGTCCGCCGGGAGTCCGGAGCCGGTGGCGGCGAGGGAGCCCGCGCCACCGACCGAGCCACCGCCGGCCGAACCGCCGACCGAGCCGCCTGCAAGGCCGCCGGCCGCACTGCCGCCACCGGTGGTCGTGGTACCGCCCGTCGAGCCGGAACCGCCTGCGGCGCCCGGGAGTTCGGCGTCCTTGTCGAGAGCGACCGCGACGGTCAGCGCGTCGAGCTGCTCACCGGCCCGGTACATGCCGCCGAACGCCTTGGTGCCGTCGGCCGTGAGGGTCGCCGGGACGGCCGAGATGTTCACCACGCCGTTCTCGGTGGTGAGTTCGCCCTTGGGCAGCTTCAGGTCCGCGACGGCCAGACCGGTGTATGTGGAGACCTTCCTGGTCGTGCGGTCCTTGGTGGAGACGTCCGCGATCAGGGTGCCCTTCGTACCGTTCACCTGGATCTCCATGCCGGTCAGGGAGAGGTCGAGGGTGTACGCGCCGTTCTCCTCGTGGCCCAGGAAGCGGACCTTGCCGTGGAATTCGGCGTTCAGGGTCTGCTTCGCGGCGTCGAAACGGCCGGTCGCGTCGGGGAACCGGTAGCCGTCGCCGGATGCGGTGGCGCCGGCCGTCGTCTCGACCCTGCCGTGGGCGATCGGGCCCGTGACGTACGTACGGAAGGACTTCTTGACGCCCCAGTCCAGGGTGCCGTCGACGATCTCGCCCGGGGTGTCGGCGGCCGGCTTGCCGGTGGCCGAGGGGGACGGGGGCGCGGCCGAGGTGGGCTTCGCGCTCGGGTTGGTGGTCGGCTTCCCGGTGGGCTCGGTGGTCGGCCTCGTGGTGGACTTCCCGGTCGGTTCGCCGGTCGGCTCCTCGGTCGGGGCCGCGACCGCCTTCACCGAGAGGGTGGCCGGGTCGAGCGCGTCGCCCTCCTTGTACTGGCCGTTGAACGCCTCGGAGCCCGCCTTCGTCAGCGTCGCCGGGATGCCCTTGAAGACCATCGCGCCGCCCTCGCCCCGGCCGGGCTTCACCGCCGAGAGGTCGAGGGCCGCGAACTCCACGTCGTCGCGGGTGCCCTGCGGGGTCGTGACATCGACGGTGATCGCGCCGCCGGTACCGGCCGTGGCGAGCTTCACGTCGGAGAGCGTGATGTCGAGAACGCCCCCGTGGGCGTAGAAGTTGACGCCGCCGCCGAAGGCGGTGTCGGTGCCGTGCGTGGCCGTGTCGTACGTGCCCTTGCCGTCGGCGAAGGTGAACACACCGTTGCCGGGCGCCTGGGTGGCACCGCCCTCGACGGTGATCTTCCCGCCGGAGAACGACGAGGCGAGGTACTTGCGGAAGGACTCCTTGACACCCCATTCCAGCGTGCCGTCCTTCAGCTCCAGCTTCGGTGCGGCGGCGGCCGCCGCGTCGACTGCGGTGCCGTCGGCCGCGAGCGCCGGAAGGGCGAACACGGTGGCGCCGAGGGCGGCCGCCGTGGCGACTGCGGCGGTGAGAGCTATGGGGCGGCGGTTGGCTGCCATGGTCGTTGATCTCCTCAGGAACGGGGGTGGGACGGGGGCTGGTTGTCGTTTTGCCGGGTGCGGCGGCGGCGGACGAGGTGCAGCGCGCCCGCCGCGGCGGCGAGCAGGCCGGCGCCGCCGATGGCCGGATACAGGGCGGTACTGGAATCGGATGCCGCAGCGAGGGCGGCCTGCTCCGTGGACTGGGCGGGCTGCTCGGCGGACGGGTCGGAGGACGGGTCGGGGGCGCTGCCCAGGTCGGGCAGGGCGGGCAGTTCGGCCCCGGCATCCACGGCGACGGCCAGCGAGACCGGGTCCATCGCGGTGCCCGCCCGGTAGAGCGAGCCGAACGCCTCGGCACCGTCGGTGGTGAGGGTGGCGGGTGCTTCGGTGAGGACGGCCAGACCGTTCTTCGGCGTGAAGTCCTTCGCGGTGAAGGTGACGAGCGGAACGGCCTCGCGCCGGTCGCCGCCGCTCAGGACGTCGGCCGAGAGCGTGCCCCTGCCCGCCTTCACCCGGACCGCGACCGCCGACAGTCGCAGGTCGAGTCCGTCGGCTCCGGTGAAGCGGACGCTGCCCGCGAAGCCGGCGTCCAGGCTCTGCTTCTTCGGGTCGTACGTGCCCCTGCCGCGCGGGAAGCGGAAGAGCGCCCCGCCGTCCTGGGCACCCTCGGCGAAGGTCCACTCCCCCTTGCCGATGGGGCCGGTGACGTATTCGCGGAAGGTCCGGCGGACGCCCCAGTCGACGGCGGCGTCCTCGAAGCGCCCGGCGGCCGTCGCGGTCCTCCTCGGCTCCGGTTTCTTCCCGGGGGACTTGGAGGCGGCGGGCTTCCCGGCCGGGGCGGAGGTGTCCACGGTGAGGCTGACCGGGTCGAGCGGGGTGCCGGCCGTGTAGTAACCGGCGAACGCCTTCGCGCCCTGGGCCGTCAGGGTCGCCGGGACGTCGCGGAGGGCGATGGGGGTGGCACCGCCCTTCATGTCGATCCCGGACAGACCGAGCGTCGCCATCGGCACCTGGGCGGCCGAGCTCACCCGGCCGCTCCCCCGGTCCTTGCTGACCACGTCGGCGTACAGGGTGCCGCCGCCGCCCGCGATGCGGACGGTGGGGCGGCTGATGGTGAGGTCGAGTTCATGGCCGCCGTCGGGTTTCCGGTGGCCGAGGAAGCGGACCCCGCCCGCGAAGCCGGAGCCGAAGGCGCCGGTCGCCGGGTCGTAGGAACCGGTGGCGGAGTGGAAGCGGAACCGGTTGCCGCCGACCGTGGCGGCGCCGCCCGTCAGGCTCCAACTGCCGTTGGCGATCGGGCCGGTGACATAGCTCTGGAAGGAGGACTTGATCCCCCAGTCCAGCCTGCCGCCCTGCACCGTGCGGCCCGCCGCCTGCGCGGCGGTGGCCGGGAGCAGGGCTCCCAGCACCGCCGCGAGGAGCGCGACAGCGAGTGCGCGGGCAGGTCTGGACGGCAGCATGGGACCCCTCCGAGATCTAGAAAGTGAGGTAAGGCTAACCTAAGCTACGCGAGCCATGAGGTGGCACCCCTACCCCCGCATCGCTCGCATACCAGGACCAAGTACCCGCCACGGAACGACAGGACGGTGCCCCAGTGCGCTTCTCGCAGGACTTCGCCCCATCGGGCCGGGCCGGCCGGCGGCCGGGGCGCGGGCGGGCCGGGAGCCGTGGACCGCTCGGCGCCCTGACGGCCGTACTCGCCCTGGCCCTCGTCCTGACGGGCTGCGGCGGCGGTACGGACCCGGGGGCACCCGCCGCCGCTGCCGGGGCCGCTGCCGACCGGGTCGAGCCCCTCGCCACCGCACCAGAACCGGAACTGCCCGTCACGGTGGAGTCGGCGGACGGTACCGAGGTCACCGTCGCCTCGACGGACCGGATCGTTCCGCTGACCGGCGGCCTGAGCGAGATCGTCTTCACGCTCGGCCTCGGCAAGCGGGTCGTGGCCCGTGACATCACCGCCACCTTCGAACAGGCCGCGAAACTCCCGGTGGTGACCCGTGCTCATGACGTGTCGGCGGAGAGCGTGCTGTCGCTGAGGCCGACCGTCGTGCTCGCCGAGACCACCACCGGACCGGCGGAGGCAATCAGCCAGATCCGGGACGCCGGCATCCCGCTCGTCGTCGTCGAACCGGCCCGGCAGCTCTCCGACGTCGGACGCCGGATCGGCACCGTGGCAGCGGCCCTGGGCGTGCCGGACTCGGGCGCCGAACTGAAGACGCGCACCCGGTCGCGCATCGACGCCGTACGCGAGTCCGTGCCCGCCCCGGCGGACGGCCGGAAGAAGCCCCGGGTCGCCTTCCTCTATCTGCGCGGCTCGGCCTCCGTGTATCTGCTGGGCGGCCGGGAGTCGGGGGCGAGCTCGCTCCTCGAAGCGGCGGGAGCCGTCGACGCGGGCAAGGCGTCCGGGCTGAAGAAGGACTTCACCGCCATCACCAGCGAGGCACTCGCCGAAGCCGCCCCCGACGCCATCCTGGTGATGAGCAAGGGGCTCGACTCGGTGGGCGGCGTCGACGGACTGGTGAAGATCCCGGGCGTCGCCGAGACCCCGGCCGGAATGGACCGGCGGATCGTCTCCATCGACGACGGGGTGCTGCTGAACTACGGCCCGCGCACGGACCGGGTGCTGAGCGAACTGATCGCGCAGCTTTATCCGGAGGACGGGGCGGACCAGTGACCACCACGTCCCAGGAGCGCACCCCGTCCGGTGCCGCCGCGACGCCGGATGGGCCATCCGCACCGAAGCCCCGGCGCTCCTCGTCCTTCGCGCTGACCGCCGGGCTGCTCGCCGCCCTCCTGGTGTGCTGTCTGCTCTCCGCCGGACTCGGCGCGTACCGCATCCCGCTCGGCGACGTCCTCGGCTCCGTCCAGCACCGGCTCGGCCTCGGCGGGGCCGCGCTGGACCGGGTCGGCGAGAGCGTGCTGTGGAACGTACGGCTGCCGAGGGTCGTCCTCGCGCTGCTGGCCGGGGCGTCGCTGGGCTGTGCGGGCGCCCTGATGCAGGGGGCTTTCGGCAATCCGCTCGCCGAGCCCGGGGTCATCGGGATCTCCTCCGGCGCCGCGGTCGGCGCGGTCGCCTCGATCGCGCTCGGGCTGAGTTTCTTCGGCAACTGGACCGTCACCGTCTGCGCGTTCGCCGCCGGACTCGCGACCGTACTGCTGGTGTATGCGCTGTCCCGGTCGGGCGGACGGACCGAGGTGGTGACGCTGATCCTCACCGGGATCGCGGTCAACGCCTTCGCGGGCGCGCTGATCGGGCTGTTCATCTTCTTCGCCGACAACGCGCAGATCTCGCAGATCACCTTCTGGCAGCTGGGCTCGCTGGCCCAGGCGACCTGGCCCAAGGTGCTCGCCGTGCTGCCGTGCGCGGTGCTCGGGCTGCTCGTCGCGCCGTTCCACGCCCGGAAGCTGGACCTCCTCGCCCTCGGTGAGCGGCCCGCCCGGCACCTGGGGGTCGATGTCGAACGGCTCCGGATCGTGCTCGTGCTCCTCGTGGCGCTGCTGACCGCCGCCGCGGTGGCGGTCGCCGGGATCATCTCGTTCGTGGGGCTGCTGGTGCCGCATCTGCTGCGGATGGCGAACGGTCCCGGCCATCGCTTCCTGATCCCCGGCAGCGCGCTCGGCGGCGCCCTGGTGCTGGTGGTGGGCGATCTCGCGGCCCGTACCGTCGCCGATCCCGCCGAGCTGCCGCTCGGTGTGCTGACCGCGCTCTTCGGCAGCCCGTTCTTCTTCTGGCTGCTGCGCAGGACCCGTCGCAAGCAAGGTGGTTGGGCATGAGGGCCCTCAGGAATCCGTTCCGGGTACGGGGACGGCGGTTGCCCGCTCCCGTCTCCCCCGGCTCCCCCGTCGCCGAGGCGCGCGGGCTGCGGGTGCGGCTCGGGGAGCGTCCGGTGCTCGACTCCATCGGTCTGACCGCGTACGCGGGCGAGGTGCTGGCGCTCGTGGGGCCCAACGGGGCGGGCAAGTCGACCCTGCTGGCGGCGCTGGCCGCCGATCTGCCCGTCGAGCGCGGTGAGGTATGCATCGACGGGCGTCCGGTCACCGACTGGTCGGCCGCCGAACTGGCGCTGCGCCGGGCCGTGCTGCCGCAGTCCGCCGCGCTGTCGTTCCCGTTCCCGGTGCTGGACGTCGTACGGATGGGGCGGGCGCCGTGGGCCGGTACGGAGCGGGCGGACGAGGACGATCCGGCGGTCGCCGCGGCGATGGCGGCGACCGAGGTCATCGAGTTCGCCGCGCGCCCGTTCGCCGCCCTGTCCGGCGGCGAACGGGCCCGGGTCGCGCTGGCCAGGGTGCTGGCGCAGCGCGCCGGGCTGCTGCTGCTCGACGAGCCGACGGCCGCGCTCGATCTGCGCCACCAGGAGTTGGTGCTGCGGATCTGCCGGGAGCGGGCCGCAGCCGGGGACGCGGTCGTCGTGGTGCTGCACGATCTGGGTCTCGCGGCGGCCTACGCGGACCGGGCGGCGGTGCTGCACGACGGGCGGATCGCGGTGGCCGGGCCGCCCGCCGGGGTGTTCACCGGCGAGCTGCTCGGCGAGGTCTACCGGCAGTCGGTCGAGGTGTTCCCGCACCCGCGGACCGGGGTGCCGCTCGTCGTGCCGACCAGAGGGACTTGACCATTGCTTGACCTTTCTGTGGGACGCCCATGGGTAGTCCGTGATCAGCCCGTTCCCGCACCTGCGGGATGAGAGCTGAATCACGGCACAGGTGGGTATCGCTCAGGTAAGCCTCGGTTAAGTTAGGTCCGCCTCACCTGACTTTGTCCCGATCTTCTCCCGCTTCTCCTTCGTCCTCATGTGGAGCCCGTATGCGAGCCGTTCGTTTCTCCGTCGTCACCGCTGCCGCCACGGTGGCCGCTCTGACCGCCGTCACGGGCTGTGCGCAGAAGAGCGACGGCAAGGGTGACGGCGCCGTGCAGGTCGTCGCGAAGGACGATTCCTGCGAGGTGTCGAAGACGAAGCTGCCGGCCGGTCACATCGAACTGGCCGTGCAGAACAAGGGCTCCAAGGTCACCGAGGTCTACGTCCTCTTCCCGGACGACCGCATCGTCGCCGAGCGCGAGAACATCGGCCCCGGCACCAAGGCCAACATCACGGCCGAGATCAAGGCCGGTTCGTACGAGATCGCCTGCAAGCCCGGCATGAAGGGCCACGGCATCCGGCAGAAGCTGGAGATCACCGGCGGCACCGCGGCCAAGCGCAGCCCCGAGATGGACAAGGCCGTCGCGGAGTACCGCACCTACGTCCAGGCGCAGGCCGACGAAACGCTGCCGAAGGCCAAGAAGTTCACGGACGCCGTCGCCGCCGGTGACATCGAGGCCGCCAAGAAGATCTACGCCGACTCGCGGCTCGGCTGGGAGCGCACCGAGCCGGTCGCCGAGTCCTTCGGCGACATCGACCCGAAGGTCGACATCCGCGAGGACGGCCTGGAGGACGGCCAGAAGTGGACCGGCTGGCACCGCCTGGAGAAGGCGCTGTGGCAGGACAAGAAGCTGGGCGCCGAGGAGAAGGCCCTCGGTCCGGTCCTCTACAAGGACCTGCTCGACTGGCAGAAGCGGGTCGGCACCGCCGACATCACCCCGACCTCGATGGCCAACGGCGCCAAGGAGCTCCTCGACGAGGTCGCCACCGGCAAGGTCACCGGTGAGGAGGAGCGCTACAGCCACACCGACCTGATCGACTTCAAGGGCAACGTCGAGGGCGCCGAGAAGTCCTACGAGCTGCTGAAGCCGATCGCCTCGAAGAACGACGCGGCGCTGACCACCACCCTGGACAAGCGGTTCGCGGAGCTCAACACGCTGCTGGACAAGTACCGCAAGGACAAGAGCTCCTACGAGTTCACCTCGTACGAGAAGGTCGGCAAGGCGGACCGCAAGGAGCTGTCGGACGCGGTCAACGCGCTGGCCGAGCCGCTGTCCCGGCTCGCCGCCGCGGTGACGAAGTAACGAGCGGGAGGGCTCCGGTCATGTCCGGTCAGACACAGGACACCGAAACGCAGAAGGAGACCGCCGGTTCCGCACCGTCCCGCCGGGCGCTGCTCGGCTGGGGCGGTGCGGGTCTCGCGCTGGGCGCCGTCGCGGCCGGCGGCGCGGTCGCCGCGGTGCGTACGGAGAACGACGCGGTGCCGGCCGCGGACAGCGGTGCGGCCGTGCCGTTCCACGGTGCGCACCAGGCCGGTATCGCCACCGCCGTACAGGACAGGCTGCACTTCGCCGCGTTCGACGTGACGACGAAGGACCGCGCCGAGCTGATCGCGCTGCTCAAGGAGTGGACGCGGGCGGCGGAGCGGATGACGGCCGGTCACGCGGTCGGCGACGGGGCGTACGGCGGTCTCGCCGAGGCCCCGCCGGACGACACGGGCGAGGCACTGGGGCTCAAGCCGTCCCGGCTCACGCTCACCATCGGCTTCGGCCCCTCGCTCTTCGCCAAGGGCCGGTTCGGTCTTGAGGACAAGCGCCCCGAGGCGCTCGTCGACCTGCCGAAGTTCCCCGGCGACAACCTCGACGCGGCCCGCAGCGGCGGCGACATCTGCGTCCAGGCGTGCGCGGACGACCCGCAGGTCGCGGTGCACGCCATCCGCAACCTGGCCAGGATCGGCATGGGCCGCATCGCGATCCGCTGGTCCCAGCTGGGCTTCGGCAAGACGTCCTCGACCACGCCGGACGCCCAGACCCCGCGCAACATGTTCGGCTTCAAGGACGGCACCCGGAACATCTCCGGCACCGACACCGCCGCCCTGGACAAGCACGTGTGGGTGGGCGGGAAGGACGACGCGGGCTGGATGGCCGGGGGTTCGTACCTGGTGGCCCGGCGCATCCGGATGCACATCGAGACCTGGGACCGTACCTCGCTCCAGGAGCAGGAGGACGTCTTCGGCCGCGACAAGGGCGAGGGAGCTGCGGTCGGCAAGTCCAAGGAGCACGACGAGCCGTTCCTGAAGGCGATGCTGCCGACCGCGCATGTGCGGCTCGCCCACCCGGACAGCAACGACGGTGCGACGATCCTGCGCCGCGGCTACTCCTTCACGGACGGCACGGACGGCCTCGGCCGGCTCGACGCCGGGCTGTTCTTCATCGCCTACCAGCGCGATGTGCGCAGGGCATTCATTCCGATGCAGCGGCGCCTCGCGGCGCACGACGCACTCAACGAGTACATCCAGCACGTGGGTTCGGCGCATTTCGCCGTCCCGCCGGGCGTCCGCGACAAGGACGACTGGTGGGGCCGGGCGCTGTTCTCGTAACGGGACTCGAAACAGAAGGAGAACCGAGACGTGTTCAGCAACTTCCTGATCGGCCTGCGCGAGGGCCTGGAGGCCAGCCTGGTCGTCTGCATCCTCATCGCCTATCTGGTGAAGACCGGCAACAGGAACAAGCTGGTGCCGATCTGGATCGGTGTCGGGATCGCGGTCGTCGTCAGCCTGGCGTTCGGCGCCGGGCTCGAATTCGGTTCGCAGGAGATGACGTTCAAGGCCCAGGAGGCGCTCGGCGGTTCGCTGTCGATCGTCTCCGTCGGCCTGGTCACCTGGATGGTCTTCTGGATGCGGCGCACCGCGCGGCACCTGAAGGCGGAGCTGCACGGCAAGCTCGACGCGGCGCTCGCGATGGGCACCGGCGCGCTGGTCGCCACGGCGCTCCTCGCGGTGGGCCGGGAGGGCCTGGAGACCTCGCTGTTCGTGTGGCGCGCGGTGCACGCGGCGGACGACGGCTGGCACCCGATGATCGGCGCGTTCCTCGGCATCGCGGCCGCCGTCGTCCTGGGCTGGCTGTTCTACCGCGGCGCGCTGAAGATCAACCTGTCGAAGTTCTTCACCTGGACCGGCGGCATGCTGGTGATCGTCGCCGCGGGCGTGCTCGCGTACGGCGTCCACGACCTCCAGGAAGCCGAGTTCATCGGCGGTCTCCACAACCGGGCGTTCGACATCAGCGCCACGATTCCGCCGGACAGCTGGTACGGCACGCTGCTGAAGGGCACGTTCAACTTCCAGCCCGACCCGACCGTTCTCCAGGTCACGGTGTGGGCGCTGTATCTGATCCCCACCCTCGCGCTGTTCCTCGCCCCGGTAGGGTTCGGACGGTCAGCAGGGGCGACGGATCGGAAGGCGCGGAAAGCAGCGGATGAGAAGCCTGAGGCCGATTCGGCTGGCGACGGGGCTCGCGACGGCGACGGTGCTGTCCATGACGGCGAGCGGCTGCGTGACGGTGCACGGCGAGCTGGAAGTGGTGCCGGGGGCAACCAGGTCTGAGGCCGCGCAGGCCCTGAAGGCGTTCACCACCGCGTACAACGCGGCGGACAAGGCCTACGACCCGGCCCTGGACGCGGACCGGGTCACGGGGCCGCTCGGCGCGATCAACCAGGCCGGGCTGAAGGCACGGCAGAAGAACCATCCGGACGGCAACCCGAACCACAAGCCGCTGGAACTGACCGACGCCACCTACCTCATCCCGAAGAAGGCCGGCTGGCCGCGCTGGTTCCTCGCGGACACCGACTCCAACCGCGACCAGGACAGCGGGAAGCTGGACACCCGCTGGCTGATCGTCTTCGTCAAGTCCGGCCCCGGCGCCGGGTGGAAGGCCTCCTATCTGTCGGTCGTCGCCCCCTCCCGGCTGCCCGCCTTCGCGAAGGACGGCGAGGGCCGGGCGAAGCCGGTGGCCGCGGACAGCACCAAACTGGCCGTGGCGCCGGAGGACTTGAGCACCCGGTACACGCAGTACCTCCAGCAGGGCACCCCGGACGTCTTCGCCCCCGGCTCCGCCACCTCGGGCTGGCGGGAGGCGCGCCGGAACACCCGGCGGGCGGGCTTCTCGTACCAGTACATCGACCAGCCGCTGGACAGCGGTACGTTCGGCCCGCTCGGCCTGGAGACGGACGACGGCGGGGCGCTGGTCTTCTTCAGCAGCAAGCACTTCGAGCGGCAGACCGCGGCGAAGGGGCTGCGCCCGCCGCTCAATCAGGACGTGGAGGCGCTGCTGACCGGTGAGGTGCAGTCCACCCTCACCAAGGAGCGGGTCTCCAGCCAGCTGGTGTACGTCCCGAAGAAGGGCTCGACGAAGGACGACGGCAAGGTGGTCATGCTGAACCGGCTGCCGGGCCTGACGGCCGCGAAGGGCTCCTGACCGGACCGGGGCCGCCGCTGGGGCCGGACCGGGGCCGCCGCTGGGGCCGGCCCCGGCCGTGATCCGCCGGGGACGGCCTAACGGCTCAGCGGCCAGGCCACCGAGTCATGGTCGAGATCGCTCTGGTCCGCCGCGTCCGCGTACTGCGCGCAGGCGTCGGTGAGCGTCTCCAGCAGGGTCAGCGGATCGGGCAGCGGGTTCTCCGGCCCGCGCACCCACCGCACGTCCAGTTCGCCGGGGAGCCGGGCCGGCGGCAGGAGCACATAGCTGCCGCGGCAGTGCCACCGCATGCCCGGATGTTCGTCCATGGTCTCGGGGTGGCAGTCCAGCTCGCACGGCCACCACTCGTCCTCGTCCTCGGGCGTACCGCGGGTGGCGGTGAAGAAGAGCATCCGGTCGTCGCCGGACCGGGCCACGGGGCCGACGTCGATGCCCGCGGCGAGGAGCCGCTCCAGCGCCTGGGTGCCCGCGGGCAGCGGCACGTCGAGAACGTCGTGGATCATGCCGGTCGCGGTGATGAAGTTGGCCTGCGGCTGGCTGCGGGCCCAGCGCTCGATCTGCGCCCGGTCGGTGGTGGACTGCGTCTGCCAGGCGAAGGAGATGGGATGCCGGGCGGGGGTGGGACAGCCGATGCGTTCGCACGAACATCGGAACCCGACCGGGTGGGCGGCCGGCGCGATCGGCATTCCGGCCTCGGCGACGGCCAGGAGCAGCGCCTCCCGGGCGGTGTCGTCGACCTCGCTCTGCTGCGGTTTGGGTCGGCGGCGAAGCCATTGGGAAAATTTGCTCTCTGAGCCGCGATAACGGCCGAAATCGGCGCCCATCTATCCCCTAACCTCAGCGTTGCTCCTGCCCATGGTCCCACCATCCTGCGCCTCGGGTGGCCGGAGTTCCGAAGCGGGGTACGGGCGACGATGCCGTGAGCTGGGCACTATGCCACTTCTTGTCACGAAATGACGGGTGCGTCTCAGGGCTCCGTCCCGCCCACCGCGTGGCCGGGCCGGCATCCGCGTACACGGCGGTCGGCGCCGGGCGCCCGGTTCCCTACCACGCCGGCCGGCCCGGCAGCGGGACGAGGCGATCCGGATCGTCTCCCGGCCGCGCGGAACCACCCGATCGGATCACTGCGCACCGGCCCCGGAGAGCGGACCATGGGCTCACGCACACACCCGTGCGACGTCCCCCGGCAGGCAACCCCTGCCTTTCGTGAGGAGCCTTCATTGCCTCGTGAAGCCACACCCCGCCGCTACCTGATGTGTGCCCCCACGCATTTCAGGGTGACGTACTCCATCAACCCCTGGATGGACCCCAGCAAGCCCGTGGATCTCCCCCTGGCCCAGACCCAGTGGGAGGACCTGCGCGACCGGTACCGCGCCCTCGGGCACACCGTGGAGCTGCTCGCCCCCGGCCCCGAGCTGCCCGACATGGTGTTCGCCGCCAACGGCGCCACGGTCATCGACGGCCGGGTGCTGGGCGCCCGCTTCGCGTACCGGGAGCGGTACGAGGAGGCCGGGGCCCACCGCGAGTGGTTCCGGGCGAACGGCTTCACCGAGATCCATGAACCGGACCACGTCAACGAGGGCGAGGGAGACTTCGCGGTCACCGCGTCGTACGTCCTGGCCGGGCGGGGCTTCCGGTCCAGTCCGCTCTCGCACGGCGAGGCCCAGGAGTTCTTCGGGCGCCCGGTGATCGGGCTCGATCTGGTCGACCCGCGCTACTACCACCTGGACACGGCGCTGTCCGTGCTCGACGACGCGGGCGACGAGATCATGTACTACCCGGGCGCCTTCTCGCCGGGCAGCCGGTCGGTGCTGGCCCGGCTCTTCCCCGACGCGCTGATCGCCGAGGAGGCGGACGCCGCGGCGCTCGGTCTGAACGCGGTGAGCGACGGGCTCCATGTGCTGCTGCCGCAGGCCGCGACGGGGCTCTTCGACCCGCTGCGGGCGCGGGGCTTCGAACCGGTGCCGATGGACCTGGGCGAGCTGCTCAAGGGCGGCGGCAGCGTGAAGTGCTGCACGCAGGAGCTACGGGGGTGAGCCCGGCCTGATCCGGACGAGAGGCCGTGGGGCCGCCCTCAGTCGTTCTCGCCGGGCGGCCACTCGTCGCCCCACGCGATGTCCCGGGCGGCCCGGTACAGCTCGCCGTGCCGCTTGGTGACCGTGGCACGCCGCAGGGCCTCGTCGCGGGTGCACAGGTCCAGCAGCACCTGTCCCTTGCGGATCTGCGGCTTGCGGGTGACCCGCGCCCGGACGGGCTCCGTCCCGAAGCGGGTCGCCACCACATAGCTGAATTTCTCGTCCTCGTACGGCAGCGAGCCGCCCTTGACCTGCCGGTGCAGCGAGGAGCGGCTGACCCGGGCCGAGAAGTGGCACCAGTCCGTGCCCGGCTCGATCGGGCAGGCGTCGCTGTGCGGGCAGGGCGCGGCGACCGCCATCCCGGCGGCGATCAGCCGGTCGCGGGCCTCGATGATCCGGGCGTAGCCGTCGGGGGTGCCCGGTTCGACGACCACGACCGCCTGTGCCGCGCCCGCCGCGGTGTCGACGAGGGCGGCGCGGACGTCCGCGGTCAGCTCCTTGAGTACGTAGGAGATGGTGATCAGGTCCGTGGGGGCGAGTTCCACGCCGGCGCCGATCCGGGCCCGGCGCCACTCGGCGGCGCGCAGGGCGGGGATGCCGGAGAGACCGGCCAGCTCACGGCCGAGGGCGAGTGCGGGCTCCGCCCAGTCCAGCACGGTCGTCCGCGGCCCCTCCCAGGCCCCTGCCACCGCCCAGCTCGCCGCTCCGGTGCCGCCGCCGACGTCGGTGTGGGTGGCGGGCTCCCAGTCCGGGGCGGCCTCCCGGAGCGCGGCGAGGGCGGACCGTACCGCCTCGAAGGTGGCGGGCATCCGGTACGCGGCGTACGCGGCGACGTCGGAGCGGTCGCGGAGCACCGGCGCGTCGGTCGGAGTGGTCCCGCGGTAGTTGGTGATGAGCCGTTCGACGGCCTGGGCGGCCTGTTTGGGCGGCAGCCCGTCGAGCAGTCCGGCCAGCGTCGCGCGCAGGATTTCCGCGGTGGGGAGGGTGGCGTTCACCGACGAATTGTAGGCAAAGGCGGACCACCTGCTTCCGCCCCGACTTCGGCACCGAACAGCAATGGATCCGAACTGCCGCGACACCTGCGCAAGTTGCTACGCTGGCCGCCGCGAGGTCGGGATTGCCCATCGAGGGGAACCATGAGACAGAAGATCGTGCGCCTGGTTCTGGTCGGCGGAGTGCTCGTGCTTGCCATGCTTCTTCTCCTCGCCACTTGCGGCAGCGGTGAGAAGAGCACGGACGAGCCGGAGAAGCGGACCGAGAAGAGCTCGACCAAGGTGACCCAGCTCACCGTTCCTTCCGCGTACGCGACGGAGCACGGCTGGGAGCTCATCGGGACCTCGCCCGACTATGCGATCTCCCGGACGACGGGCCGCCTCGCCTATCTGGTGCGGGAGTCGGAGACCAAGTACCAGCTGCGGACCATCGACTCCAAGACGGGGCAGACCGGCTGGCACGGCGAGAGCTGGCGGCCCCCGTCGCCGCACAAGTTCCCGAGGCTCCTCCCGGTCACCGTCGACGACCACGAGTACTTCGTGACGTGGGCGTACGGGAAGGTCGGCGAGAACGCGCTGACCCCCGCCGACACGATCGTCTCGCTGGACGTCTACGACGTGGAGGACGGCTCCCGGCGGCGCGTCGAGGTGCCGTGGAACTCGGTCCCGACGGTCTCCACCACCGGCCCCGGCATCCTGATCAGCGACGGCCGGACGAACAGCGCGGTGGTCGACCCGGTGACCGGCCGGGTGACGAAGGTCGCGGCCCCCGCGCTCAAGTACCCGAAGGGCTGCACGACCTGCAAGCAGCTCACCGAGGTGCGCGGGCTGACGCAGAAGGGCCTGCTGGTCAGCGGGTCCAAGGAGTTCTGGGTGCAGGGCGGCTGGTTCAGCCGCAATGTCGCCCCGAAGGGCACGGACAAGGTCAGCGGGATCCCGACGTCGGTGATCCCGGGTCTGATCCTGGCGAAGTGGCAGCTGGACAAGAAGGCAAAGCGCGCCGCCACCCACGACATGTGGGCGGTGCACGACCTGGAGACGGGCAAGCCGCTGGCTTCGGTGGAGTGCAGCAAGCCCGCGATAAAGCCGGGCCAGTACCCGCAGCTCGTCTCGGCGCCCTCGGGCTCCTATCTGGTGGCCGGACCGCTCGCGTTCGACCTGGCCACGAAGCGGGGGTTCTGCTTCGAGGGCGCGGACGGCACGAAGCCGCTGACGCTGGCGTCCGTGAACGACGAGGGCACGGCGTACGGCGCGGCGAGCGCACGCAACGCGGCCGACGTGCTGGCCGGCGGCGGCGCCCCTGTCGCGGTCGCCGTCCGCAGTGGTGCGACGGGCGCCCTGCCCTCGAACGTGCGGGTTCCGGGCATGGAGACGTCGGACGGCGTGGGCCTGTTCCGCTGGACGGACGAGAAGGACCGCCCGCACCTGATCGGCTACCCGAGGTCGTCGTAGCGTCGCGGCCCCGCCGCCCCGCCGCGCGTCACGACGTCCGCTGCCAGGGCCTGCACAGCCCGAGGAAGCACGCCATCGCGCCCACCGCGCACACCAGCTGCACCAGAGCCATCGGAACGGCCGTGTCCTCGCCCGCGATCCCGACGAGCGGCGAGGCCACGGCGCCGATCAGGAACGACGAGGTGCCGAGCAGCGCGGAGGCGGATCCCGCGGCGTGCTTCGTACGCATCAGCGCCTGGGCGTTCGTGTTCGGCATCGCCAGCCCCATCGCCGACATCAGCACGAACAGCCCGGCCGCGACCGGGACCAGGCCCACCTCGCCGAAGACCCCGGACGTCATCAGCAGCAGCGCGGCCGCGGCCAGCACGATGACCGAGAGCCCGAAGGCGAGCGCCTTGTCCAGGCTGACCCGGCCGACCAGGATCTTGCCGTTGATCTGGCCGACGATGATCAGGCCGACCGAGTTGATGCCGAAGAGCAGGCTGAACGTCTGCGGCGAGGCGCCGTAGATCTCCTGCACGACGAACGGCGACGCGCTCACGTAGGAGAAGAGGGTGGCGAAGGCGAGGCTGCCCGCGATCATGTAGCCGGTGAAGACCCGGTCGGCGAGCAGTCCGCGCATGCTGCGCAGCGCGTCACCGAGGCCGCCGGTGTGCCGGTCCTGCGGCGGCAGGGTCTCGCCCAGCCACTTCCAGACGACGAGGGTGAGCGCCAGGCCGACGACGGTGAGGACGGCGAAGATTCCGCGCCAGTCGGTGAACCGCAGCACCTGTCCGCCGATCAGCGGGGCGACGATCGGCGCGACGCCGGAGATGAGCATCAGGGTGGAGAAGAACCTGGCCATCTCCACGCCGTCGTACATGTCGCGCACCACGGCACGGGCGATGACGATGGCCGCCGCACCGGCCAGCCCCTGGAGCAGGCGGAAGCCGATGAGGAGTTCGGTGGTGGGGGCGAAGACGCACATCGCGGTGGCGACGATGTAGATGATCAGGCCGAGGAGCAGCGGCCTGCGCCTCCCCCACCGGTCGCTCAACGGTCCGACGACGACCTGTCCGAGCGCCAGGCCGGTCAGGCAGGCGGTGAGGGTGAGCTGGACGGTGGCGGCAGAAGCGTGCAGGGAGTCGGTGACCGCGGGCAGGGCCGGGAGGTACATGTCCATGGAGAGCGGCGGAACCGCGGTGAGACCGCCGAGGACGAGGGTGACGAGAAGTCCGGTGCGCCTGGCCGCTTCGGCAGCGGCCGGTTTTCCGGGGGGTGTGCCGGTGGCTCCGGGCCTCGCGGGCCCGCTCCCGGCGGTCGGTATGTCGGTGCGTTCCTGCTGGGCCCGGCTTGCGCCGCTCTCCGGCATTCTCATCTCCATGTCGTTGAATCCGCATCTATGCTCTCAGCTCAGCCGGACTGGTCGAGACCTTTTTGGGGAGCAGACATGACAGGCATGAGCGGGACCGTGCGCTGGGGAGTGCTGGCGACCGGTGGTGTCGCCGCGGCGTTCACCGAGGACCTCCGGTCGCTGCCGGGTTCGGAAGTGGTGGCCGTCGCGTCCCGTACGGATGCCTCGGCGCAGGCTTTCGCGCAGCGGTTCGGGATACCCCGGGCGTACGGCAGCTGGGCCGCTCTCGCCGCCGACGACGAGGTCGATGTGGTGTACGTCGCGACGCCGCACTCGGCGCACCGGGAGGCGGCCGCGCTCTGTCTGGAGGCCGGGAAGCACGTGCTGTGCGAGAAGGCGTTCACGCTCAATGCCCGGGAGGCGGACGAGCTGGTGAAGCTCGCCCGGGACCGGGGGCTCTTCCTGATGGAGGCCATGTGGACGTACTGCAACCCGGTCGTCCGGCGCATGACGGAGCTGGTGCGGGACGGCGCGATCGGCGAAATCCGCACCGTGCAGGCCGACTTCGGGCTCGCCGGCCCGTTCGGCCCCGAGCACCGGCTGCGCGACCGGGCGCTGGGCGGCGGCGCACTGCTGGATCTCGGGGTCTATCCGGTGTCGTTCGCCCATCTGCTGCTGGGTGAGCCGGACCGGGTGCAGGCCGACGCGGTGCTCTCCCCCGAGGACGTCGATCTGCACACCGCGATGGTGCTGGGCTGGTCGGAGGCGGGCGCCTCGGCGCTGCTGAACTGCTCGATCGTCGCGGACACTCCGCAGACCGCCGCGGTCACGGGCACGACGGGCCGGATCGAGTTCCCGCGCGGCTTCTTCTACCCGGAGCGGTTCGTGCTGCACCGGCCGGGACACGAGCCCGAGGAGTTCACCGCCGGTGCCGCGGCCGGTGCGGGGCTGCGCGGCTTGCAGTTCGAGCAGGCCGAGGTGGTGCGGGCGCTGCTGGCGGGCGAGACGGAGTCGCCGCTGGTGCCGCTGGACGGTTCGCTCGCCGTGATGCGGACGCTCGACGCGGTACGTGACCGCATCGGCGTCCGCTACGCGGCCGACGACCTCGGCTGACCGGGGCCGCAGGGCCTGTCGGGTGACCTCGGATCGGATGGCGGACGCGGTCTGGTGCGTGCGATTCCAAGGCGGAGGAGGGAGGCGACGCGGAGCGTTGGCGACCGACGACAACGCGGGAAGCGTGCGTGCCAGGGCGTGGCCGCCCGGTCGGAGGTCACGCGACAGGCTCTCAGGGCCTTACGCGGGCGTGAGGCCCTGGTTGCCCACCTCGGTGACGAACGACGCGGCCGTCGCGAGGGGCGCGCCGGGCGTGGTGACGGCGGACACCGTGCGGTAGTCGGCGCGCGCCTGCTCCCGGCCCAGCGTGACGACGGCGTATCCGCGCCGGCCGTTGAAGAACTTCATGTGCGGGTTGGCCTGCATCTGGTTGTTCCAGCTGCCGGGCTTGTCCGAGCCGTCCTTGCCGCTGGTGATGGAGGTGGCGACGATCTCCGTGCCGACGGTGCGGGACGCGGGGTCGTCGAAGTCCTTCTTCAGGTCGAAGCCGTAGCCGACGTGCACATCGCCGGTCAGCACCATCAGGTTGTCGACCCCGGCGGCTTCGGCGCCCTTCAGGATGCGGCTCCTGGAAGCGGGGTAACCGTCCCACGCGTCCATGGACAGCTTGAAGGCGTCGGTGGGGACGTTGCGCCGCTGGGCGAAGGTGACCTGCTGCGGTACGACGTTCCAGGTGGCCCGCGAGGCGTGCCAGCCGTCGATCAGCCAGCGCTCCTGGGTGGCGCCGGTCATGGTGCGCGACGGGTCCTGGGACTCCGGTCCGGGCGTCTGCCAGCCGTCGCCGTACGCCTGGTCGCTGCGGTACTGGCGGGTGTCGAGGATGTCGAACTGGGCGAGCCGGCCGAACTGCAGGCGCCGGTAGAGCCTCATGTCCGGGCCGGTGGGCCGCTGCGGGGCGCGCAGCGGCTGGTTCTCCCAGTACGCGCGGTACGCGGCGGCGCGGCGCAGCAGGAACTCCTCCGGCGGAACGTCGTTCTCGGGGGTGTCGCCCGCGTAGTTGTTCTCGGTCTCGTGGTCGTCCCAGGTGACGACGAAGGGGTGCGCGGCGTGGGCGGCGCGCAGGTCGGGGTCGGACTTGTAGAGGGCGTACCGCAGCCGGTAGTCCTCCAGCGTGACCGTCTCCCGGTTGAAGTGGGCGGGGAGCCTGCGGTCGGTGTAGTTGCGGGCTCCGCCGGTCGCGTTGACGGCGTACTCGTAGAGGTAGTCGCCGAGGTGGAGGACGACGTCGACGTCCTCCTGGGCGAGGTGCTTGTACGCGGTGAAGTAGCCGTCGTGGTACGCCTGGCAGGAGACGGCGGCCAGGCTCAGCGAGCTGTTGCGGGCGCCGTGGGCGGGCGCGGTACGGGTCCGGCCGACGGGGCTGGTCCACGTTCCGGTGCGGAAGCGGTAGTAGAGGACGCGGTCGGCGTCGAGGCCCTTCACCTCGACGTGGACGCTGTGGTCGAACTCCGGGTGGGCGGTGGCCGATCCGCGCCGGACGATGCGGGAGAAGCGCTCGTCGTGGGCGAGTTCCCAGCGCACCTGGACGCGGGCCCGGGGCAGTCCGCTGCCGGCCTCGTAGGGGCGCGGTGCGAGTCTCGTCCACAGCAGGACCGAGTCGGGCAGCGGGTCGCCGGAGGCGACGCCGAGGGTGAACGGGTCGTCGCCGATCCTCGCGGCGTCCAGCTCGGCGGCGCTCGCGGTGCCCGCGGCGGGCAGGTCGACCGAGAAGGCGAGCGCGGCGGCGGCTCCGGTGACGGTGAGGAAACGGCGGCGCCCGAGCTGCTTGGCGGCGTCGCGCATCTCCTGCTGGTGCGATGAGTGTGTCATCTGTCCCTCCCCTGGCTGGTGGTGTACGGGGGCAGTTCACCGGCCCAGCACATCGAGCGGCTGTCGTGCTCGCGTCGCTCGGGCGTCGTGCGGATGAGGAATGCGGCAGCAATGGGTCCACGGGGACAAAGCGCGCATCCACGACGGGGCGGTGTCGTCTTCGGCGGCCGGCCGGGGTGCGAACGCGCCGCCCCACGCGCCGTCTTGACCCCATGCGGCCTCACACGCCCCCCGGGGCGGCAGGGCGTACGCTGCGGCGTCATGAGCAACAAACCGTTGAATTCCGATGCGAGGACGGCCGTCGTGACGGGCGCGGGCTCCGGGATCGGCCGCGCGGTGGCGCTCGCCCTGACCGGCGCCGGCTGGTCGGTGGCGCTCGCGGGCCGACGGCCCGAACCCCTGGCCGGGACGGCCGCGCTGGCCGGGGAGAACGCCCGGGTGATCACCGTCCCCGCCGATGTGTCACGCCCCGAGGACGTGGCCGCGCTCTTCACCTCGGTACGGGAGTGCTTCGGCCGCCTCGATCTGCTCTTCAACAACGCGGGTGCGTTCGGCCCGCGTTCGGTCCCCGTGGAGGACCTCTCGGTGGCGGACTGGCGCTCGGTGGTGGACGTGAACGTGACGGGTGCGTTCCTGTGCGCGCAGGCGGCGTACCGGCTGATGAAGGAACAGGACCCGCAGGGCGGCCGGATCATCAACAACGGCTCGATCTCCGCCCATGCGCCGCGCCCCCACTCGGTCGCCTACACCACGACCAAGCACGCCATGACGGGACTGACGAAGTCGCTCTCGCTGGACGGGCGTCCGTACCGGATCGCCTGCGGGCAGATCGACATCGGCAACGCGGCCACGGACATGACCGAGCAGATGCGGACCGGCATCCTCCAGGCCAACGGCGAACTCGCGGTGGAGCCGGTGATGGCGGCGGCGGACGTGGCCCGGACCGTACTCCACATGGCGGAGCTGCCACTGGAGGCCAACATGCAGTTCGCGACGGTCCTGGCGACGGCGATGCCGTACGTGGGGCGCGGCTGACGCAGACATCCCGCGGTTCGTACGTCTGGAACAACACCGGTGACAGGGCCCGGCTGATCAAGCCGAACGGCAAGCTCCAGGACTCCTGCTCCTGGACGAAGACCGGCAACGGCAAGAACTGCCACTGATCCGGACGACCGCGGCCGGGGGGCGCCCCTCCGGCCCGGCCGGAGCGGGAATACCCCGGGCCGCGGCAGGGTTGACCTGCGGCATGAGCCAGCATTCAGGTATCGAGGTCCTGCACTACACCGCGTTCTCCGCCGACCCGGAGGGCGGAAATCCGGCAGGAGTCGTCCTTGACGCGTCCGGTCTCGACGACGCCGCCATGCTCGCCGTCGCGGCGGAGCTGGGGTACAGCGAGTCGGCGTTCCTGACCGGGCGGAACGAACCGGGCGGCGAGGGGGCGCCGGCCGCCCGGGAGTACACCATCCGCTACTTCAGCCCGAAGGCCGAGGTCCCGTTCTGCGGCCACGCCACCGTCGCGTCGGCCCTGGCGCTCGCCGAGCGCGACGGCCCCGGCGATCTGGTGTTCAGCACGCCCGCGGGGACGGTCCCGGTCACCGTCACCCGGCAGGGCACCGAACTCCGGGCCACGCTCACCAGTGTCGAACCGGAGGTCGTGGACGTCGCCCCCGACGACCTGACGGAGGCGCTCGCCGCCCTGGACTGGCCGGCCTCCGATCTCGACCCGGCCCTGCCGCCCCGGATCGCCTTCGCGGGCGCCCGCCATCTGGTGCTGGCCGCCGCGACCCGTGAGCGTCTCGCCGAGCTCGATTACGACTTCGCGCGCCTCGAAACGCTGATGCACCGGCTCGACCTGTCAACCCTTCAGCTGGTGTGGCGGGCGGCGCCGGACGTCTTCCACGTCCGCGACCCGTTCCCGGTCGGCGGTATCGTCGAGGACCCCGCGACGGGCGCGGCGGCGGCCGCCTTCGGCGCCTATCTGCGCGCCGAGGGCCTCGTTCCCGACGCTGCCGTCCTCACTCTCCACCAGGGCGAGGACATGGGCCGCCCCGGCACGCTCACGGTCGAACTGCGGGCGGGCGACGCCCGGGTGCGGGTGAGCGGGACGGGAACCCGCATCGAGGGCTGACGGGGCCGCGCCCGGGGACGTACGGGCACCGCCGCCCCGGCCGTGCCGCC
>NZ_JBEXPH010000110.1:0-28911 GCF_040611955.1 Streptomyces sp. NPDC006510
CAAGTACAACGAGTACAAGAAGGCCGACAGCGACCACCTCCTGGAGACCACCGGCCGCGAGCTGCGCAAGCTCATGAGCTGGGTCAACGACGAGGCATAGCGGCACACCGGCCCTCGGACGTCCGGCCCCCGGTGCGCGAAAGGCGCCCACGGGGACCGGACGCCGCGCCGTCCGCCGGACAGCCTGGGCGGATGCTCACCGAAGTCACGGCGACCCGCTACGTCACGCCCCTGCGGGAGGGCGGATCGCTGCCCGGGATCGTCGAGGCCGACGATCCCGGTTGCCGAGGCTCGCAAGGCGGAGACGGAATCAGGCCGCTGCGTGCTCGTGCTCGCATGCGTCGTCGATGCCGTACGTCTCCCACTCGGGGAAGTCGTCCTCGGCGGGTACGGCTTCGTCCGGGGCGAGCAGGCAGGCGTCGAGCGCCGCACGGAGCGCCTCGGTGCGCAGCCCGGTGCTGATGAAGACCAGCTCCTGGCCCTGCGTGGTCTCCGGGCCGCGGGCGCCCGAGGGTTCGAACCGGGCCACCGCGCCCGCCTGTGGCCACAGGCCGGTCACCCGGGGTCGGCCGGCGAGCCAGAAGAATCCCTTCGAGCGCAGGATCCGCCCGAAGGTGCCGCTGTCGAGCCCCTTGGTGACGAAGGTCCACAGCCGTTGCGGGTGGAACGGCCGGTCCGCGCGGAACACCAGTGAGGAGATGTCGTACTCCTCCGTCTCCGGCACGTGGTCGCCGTTGAGCTCCTTCACCCAGCCCGGGGCCTGCTGGGCCTGTTCGACGTCGAACAGGCCGGTTGCCAGCACCTGTTCGAGGGCGACGTGGCCGCGTACGGCAGGCACGATCCGGGCCTCGGGATTGAGCCGGGACAGGGTCGCCCGCAGGTGGGCGGCCTCGTCGGGGCCGACCATGTCGAGCTTGTTCAGCACGATGACGTCCGCGAACTCGACCTGGTCCATGAGGAGATCGCTGACGGTGCGCTCGTCGTCCTCGTACTGGTCCAGCCCGCGCGCGACGAGCTCGTCGCCGCCGTCGAGCTCGGCCAGGAAGTTCGCGGCATCCACTACGGTCACCATGGTGTCCAGGCGGGCGAGATCGCCGAGGGTGGCGCCGTCGTCGCGCGGGAAGGAGAAGGCGGCGGCCACGGGCATGGGCTCCGAGATGCCGCTGGACTCGATCAGGAGGTAGTCGAACCGGCCCTCGCGGGCCAGCCGGCCGACCTCTTCGAGCAGATCGTCGCGCGACCTGGGAGTCCTTGCTGTAGGGATTGGCGATCTGCAGATCGCGGGCCTCCATCTGGCGGCGCACGGTTCCGAGGTCGAGCAGCGGCTCCTCGGTCAGAGCGTTCATCCGGTCGACGAGTTCGTCGAGGGTGTCGGCGACGACGAAATCCTCGCCGTGGCGCTTGAACGCCTCGACGGGCGCGGGTGCTCCCTTGCCGAAGAGTCGCGTGCGGAGGAAGGCAGCGCGGGTCCTTGCGGGTGATGTCCGGGTTCTGTTCGGAGCCCGAGAGGGCGAACTCCTTCTCGATGATCTTCTGGGTGAGGACGAACCAGGAGTGGTCGTACGCGGCGATGTCCGGCGTGGTCCGCAGGTGCTTGAGCGTTCCGAGGGTGTCGTATCCGGGCAGGCAGGGGTCGGGAAGGCGGCGGCCGAGGGCGTCGAACCACATCGGGGACGGGCCAGGCAGGATGCGGATGCCGTGGCCGGGCCAGATCGGGTCCCAGTTCCTGACCCCTTCGGTGTAGTGCCACATCCGGTCGCGGTTGACCAGCCGTACGCCGGCGTCGGCGGCGATGTCGAGCATGCGGCCGTCGACGTACGCGGGCACGCCGGTGACCATGTGCTTGGGCGGGGTGCCGAGACGGTCGGGCCAGGAACGGCGTACGAGGTCGTGGTTGGCGCCGATCCCGCCGGTGGTGACGATGACGGCCTGCGCGCCGAGTTCGAACTCGCCTGTGGTCTCGCGGCTGGTCGCGACGCCCCGGGGGACCGGTCCTCGATGAGAACGTGGCCGCGGACTCCACTCACGGTGCCGTCTTCGACGAGCAGCTCGTCGACGCGGTGGCGGTGGTGGAAGGTGAGCAGCCCGTCGGTGGCGGCCTGCCTGGCATGGCGTACGAAGGGCTCGACGACCCCGGGTCCGGTGCCCCAGGTGACGTGGAAGCGCGGGACGGAGTTGCCGTGGCCGTCGGCACGCAGGATTCCGCGTTCGGCCCAGCCGACCGTGGGGAGGAAGCCGATGCCGTGGCCGGCCAGCCAGGATCGCTTCTCGCCGGCGGCGAACTCGACGTAGGCGCGTGCCCAGCGGGTTGCCCAGGAATCCTCGTCGTCGAGCCGGTCGAACTGGGCACTGCCCTGCCAGTCGTTCCACGCCAGGTCGAAGGAGTCCTTGACGCCCATACGCCGCTGTTCCGGGGAGTCGACGAGGAAAAGTCCGCCGAAGGACCAGAACGCCTGCCCTCCGAGATCGGCCGGGCCCTCCTGGTCCACCAGGGCCACCTTGCGTCCCCTGGAGGTGAGTTCGTGAGCCGCTACCAGCCCGGCGAGGCCGGCTCCGACGACGATGACATCAGCGTTCATGCTGCGTTCTCCTTCTCATGGGTGACCGGGGTGACCGGGGTGACCGGGGTGGCCGGCGTGACGGCTGCCGACAGGTGTGTGTGGACTCAGCCCACCCGAAGGGTCAGCAGGCTGATGGCGACGTACTGACAGGTCCAGGCGGCGATGGTGCAGGCGTGGAAGACCTCGTGGAAGCCGAACCGGGCGGGTGAGGGGTCGGGGCGCTTGAGGGCGTAGACGACCCCGCCCGCGGTGTAGAGGATTCCGCCGGTCACGGTCAGCGCGAGTACCGCGGGACCGGCCTGGTGCAACAACTGGCCGAAGGCAGGCGCGAGAGACCAGCCGAGTGCGATGTAGAGGGTGGTGTGGAGAGCCCGTGGGGCACCGGGCCACACACAGCGGAAGACGATGCCGGCGCAGGCGCCCGTCCAGATCCCCCACAGCAGCACGGTCCGCGCGGTGCCGGTCAGCCCCAGTCCCACGATGGGCGTGTACGTGCCGGCGATGAGCAGGTACACGTTGGAGTGGTCGACCCGGCGCAGCACCTCAAGCACGGGTGCCGACCACGTGCCGCGGTGGTACACGGCGCTGACCGTGAACAACATCAGCCCGCACGCCGTGTACAGCGTCACAGCCGCCGTCGTCCAGCCGTGCGGCGCCAGGACCGTGAGGACCGCCCCCGCGGCCAGCACGACCGGCACGACACCGGCATGCAGCCGGCCCCGCCAGTGGGGCTTGGCCTCGGTACCAGGCTTCTTCCTGGTGGACGGCAGCTGCAAGGTTCCAGGCATGTCGCTCACCGGTCGGCGCTCGTGCCCGCTCCGGCGCGGTCCGCCAGGAGCGCGGTGAGCAACCGGGCGAGCCGAGCACGCGCCCCACTGGTGTCGCCGTCCAGCAGCAGCTGCACCGTCACGCCGTCATAGACGCCCACGGCTGCCCAGGCCGCGGATTCGGCATCGGGAAGGGCGGCGGGCAGTGGATTGCGCTCGGCCTGGAGCCGAAGGCGCTCGGCCACCACCTGGCGGAGCCGCCCGCGGTGGGCCGACAGGACGTGGGCGAGGGTGGGGTTCCGTGCGGCCTGTACCAGGAAATCGGTCTTGACCAGCAGCCACTCCCGCTCCCTGGCCTGTCTGGTCCCCAGTGGCGACATCGCGGCTTTGGGCCACGCGCGGTTCGACGCGATGACGGCGGTGGCCGGCGGTGCGGGAGTCCCTGTCCAGCGCGTGGACTGCACGCTCAGTACCGACAGTCCTGCGCCCGCCGTCGCCGCCTGGCGCGATCCGGACCGGCGACCGGAGGCGGTCTACGCCTACAACGACGAGTTCGCACTCGTGCTGATCCAAGCCCTTCGGGACGCCGGCCTCGACGTCCCCCGCGACATCGCCGTGGCCGGCTCGGACAACCTCCCCCTCGGCGCCGCACTGCGCCCACAACTGACCACCACCTACCTCGACCTGCCCGCTGCCGCCGCCGTCGCCCGCACGATGGAGCGCCTCCTCCAAGGAGAGGACCTGGACCCCGGCCCGGCCGCCGTGGCGAGATCCCGCCTCGTCATCCGCGAATCCGCCCGACGCACACATCGCCGTGCGCCTCACGGGGAGGGACAGGCCATCCCTCCCACCGGCCCACCGGCCCACCGCGACGGTCCGCGGTGATGCATGCCGACGGCCAGACCATCTCGGACAGCAGGGCCGAGGTGGTGGTGCCGGTGACACGGCGCAGGACCTCGGCGAGGACGCGGTGCAGGCGAGCTCGGGGGCGTACGTGTTGATCCGGGCGCCGCGGTCGAGCTGCCCTTCGTGGGCCAGGACCGCGGCGACGAGGCCGGGGTAGGACTTGGCGGCCGAGGCGTTGAAGTGCGGGACATGGGGCTCGTACCCGTGGAGGTACTGCTCGTGGACGACGAGGCCCCGGTGCATGACCAGCAGGGCGTCGGGTCTCGGCTCGGGCGAGCGCTCCGTGAGCGTGCGGGACCGACCGCGTGGTCCCGTGAACGCGAGGCCGTCGAGGGCGCAGGCCGGCGCGGCAGGCAGCACGGCGGCGCCGCCTGAGCCTCGCCAGACACGGCGGCTCGGAATGCGTTCTCGACCCGAGGTGGTGTGCCGTCGGGCCCAGACCGGATCCGTGTATCCACGCGCCCCCGCGAGGTCGGCCAAGGAGGGAATGCCTGCCACGCGTCCGCTCCGCATTTCGACCGTGCGCCTACTGGGCTCGTTACCGTACACGCTGTCCGGTAACTCGACCAGGCGTGTCAAGCGGGAACCCACCAGGGCGCGCGGGGAAGGCGCGGTTCAGGGGGTGAGGTCGAGGGCTCCCGGGGCGTCGGACGGGGCGAGTCCGGTGGCCCAGACGCGGCCGTACACCGAGAGATCGCGCAGGTGGGCGGTGATCTCGGCGGCGCTGTAGCCGGTGTCGTTCTCGACCCACCAGGTCAGCAGGCCGATGAGTTCGCCGGTCCAGGCCCGGGCGACGACGTCGAGGGGGATCCTCGGTGTCACCGCGAGCTGCTCGGTCCGTGCGCGGAAGGCCGCTTCGGCGTGGGCGCGGATGAGGTCGGTGAACTCGCGCAGGGCCCGTCCGTCGCCCTCGCCTCGAAGGACGACCTGGTAGACGGGTTTCTCCTGCTCGGCGTGTTCGAAGATGTACTTCACCGGCAGTCCGGTGAAGCCCTCGGCGTGCGCCTGCCGGACCGCCGGCAGGAGGCGGTCCCGGTCCTCGGCGAGGTCGCGGACGATGCCGACGAGGAGGTCCTCCTTGTCGCGGTAGTGAGCGTAGAAGGTGGCCCGGCCGACGTCGGCGCGTTCGGTGATCTCCTCGACCGTGATCGCGTGGAACCCCTTCTCCAGGACCAGTTCGACCAGCGCCTGGCGCAGTGCGGCCCGCGTCCTGCGGACGCGGCGGTCTCCCGCGGGCTTCATGTCCACTTCGTTTCCTTCTCGTCCGAACCGTTGACCTGACCCTAACGCTCCCTTTACGTTGCCGCACATCAAGCTTGCTATCGGACAAGTTGTTCGGAAACTCTGGAGGTGCGATGAACTTCGGGCGGTACGTACGCCGGACTGCCGGCCACCAACCCGATGCCGAGGCGGTGGTCTGCGGACCCGTCCGGCTGACGTATGCGGAACTCGACGACCACAGCGACCGGCTTGCGACGGCGCTGTGCGCATTCGGCCTACGCCGGGGCGACCGTGTGGCGACCCTCGCCGGCAACCGTGCGGAACTGATCGTCACGGAAGTCGCCCTCTACAAGGCCGGCCTGGCCCGAGCGCCGATCAACGCCAGGCTCGGCACCGCCGAGGTGGCCCACCTGCTGGCCGAGTCGGACGCACGGGTGCTGCTGACGGACGCCGCCCACCTGGACATCGCCCGTGCGGCGGTGCTCGGCACAGGAGTGAGGACCGTCCTCGGCTACGACGGTCCCAACGATCTGGGTCCGGGCTACGCCGAGACCCTCGCGGGCATCGAGCCGGAACCCGTCGAGACGGAGTGCGACGAGAGCGACATCGCGGTGCTGCACTTCACCTCGGGCTCCACCGGCAAGCTCAAGGCGGCGGTCCAGACCTACGGCAACCGGCTCGCCCTGATGCGCAAGTCGGTGATGAGCGCCGACACCCGGGTGGGCCCCGGCGACCGGCAGATCCTGGCCGGGCCGGTCACCCACGCCTCGGGCATGCCGCTGATGGGTGTCTACTTCGCCGGCGGCTGCGCGATCGTGTTGCCCCGCTGGGACGCCGAGGAGTTCCTCGCCACCGTCCAGCGCGAGCGTGCCACCCATGCCTTCGTCGTGCCGACGATGATCAACACCGTGCTCGCGCTGCCGAACGTCCGCGATTACGACCTCTCCACCCTGCGCCAGCTGATCTACGGCGCCGCGCCGATGTCACCGGCCCGGATCAGGGCCGCCTGGGACCTCTTCGGCCCTGTTCTCTCCCAGGGGTACGGGTGCGGCGAGACCACCTCCGGCGTGCTCTTCCTCTCCACCGAGGACCACCGGCGGGCGATCGAGGGCGAGGACGAGGAGCTGCTGCTGTCCTGCGGCCGTCCGCTCGCCGAGGCCGAGGTCGCCATCGTCGACGACAGCGGAAAGCCCGTCGCCGACGGAGAGATCGGAGAGATCGCCGTCCGCGGCCCCGATGTCGTCCCCGGCTACCACAACGAGCCGAAACTCACGGCGGAGACCTTCCGGGGCGGCTGGTTCCTCACCGGCGACCTCGCCCGCCGCCGTTCCGACGGCTACGTCTTCATCGTCGACCGCAAGAAGGACATGATCGTCTCCGGCGGGTTCAACATCTACGCCGTCGAGGTCGAGTCCGTACTGCATCAGCACCCCGAGGTCTACGAGGCCGCCGTCGTCGGCGTCCCGGACGAGCAGTGGGGCGAGGCCGTCAAGGCCGTCGTCGCGACGCGCGACGGCGCCACCCTCTCGGAGGCCGACCTCATCGACTTCTGCGCCGAGCACTTGGCCCGCATGAAGAAACCCCGCTCGGTCGACTTCGTCGCTGCCCTGCCCCACAACCCCAACGGCAAGATCGACCGCCGCGCCATCCGCGACCGCTACTGGGCGGGCGCCGAGCGCCGAGTCAACTGAACAGGACCCCTGGCATGCCTTTCACCCTCGAACCCTCCTACGACGACAACCCCCGCCTCCAGGATCTCGTCGTCCGTCTGCGCTCCTATCTGCGCGACGAGCTCATTCCCTACGAGCGCGAGCATGGCATCACCGCCGAGTCCCCGCTCGACCGCCCCACCCTCGAACGCGTCTGGAAGCGCAGCGCGGAACTCGGCTTCTACGGCATCAGCCTGCCCCCCGAGCTCGGCGGTCAGGGCCTGAGCTTCTACGAACTGTGCGCCCTCAAAGAGGAGCTGACCGCCTCCGGTGCCGCTCTCTCCCACTCAGTGCTCGGTGACCTGGGCGGTCCGCTGCGTGTCGGCGCGATCGTGAAGTACGCCACCGAGGAGCAGCGGGAGCGCTATCTGATGCCCGTCGTCCGGGGGGAGCGGGCGTGCTGCTTCTCCATCACGGAGGAGGATGCGGGCTCCGATGTGCGCCGGATGACGACCACCGCCACCCCGGACGGGGACACCTACGTCCTCAACGGCAAGAAGGTGTTCAGCTCCGCGGCTCCCTTCGCGGACTTCGCGATCGTCGTGGCCCGCATGGCCGGCACCGAGGAGGCGTACAGCGCGTTCCTCGTCGACCTGGACACTCCTGGATGCCGCGTCCTCGATGGCGAAGTCCCCATGTCCGGCCAGCAGATGGAGGGCGACCTCGTCTTCGAGGACTGCCGGATCCCCGCCGCGAACCTCCTCGGCGAGGTCGGCCAGGGCCTGCGCATCGGCATCGGCCGCATCACCCTCAACCGCCTGCTGCACTGCCCGTCTCTCATCGGCGCCGCCCGCCGTGCCTGGGACCTGTCGGTGGAGTACGCCATGAACCGCGTCGTCTTCGGCCAGCCGCTCCTCGCCCATCAGGCGATCCACCACAAGGTCGCCGAGATGGCCACCGAGATCTACGCCGCCCGCGCGATGGTGATGACCACCGCCGCGAAGGCCGACCGGGGCGACAACGTCTCCGTCGAGGCCAACATGTGCAAGCTCTTCACCTCCGAGGCGTCCTTCCGCGTCGCCGACCAGGCCGTACAGATCCACGGCAAGGCCGGGCTCACCCGAGGCCACGAGGTCGAACAGATCTTCCGCACCCTGCGGATGTTCCGGATCGTCACCGGAACCACCGAGATCCACAAGAACGCTATCGCCAAGGGCCTGATCTGACCGATCCCTTGGTGCCCAGGGCGGTGCCGCGGGCCCCCGCTTCGGCGGGCGGGCCCGCGGCCACGGGGGACGACCGCCCACCCGTACGACCCCCTGCTCCACCCGCACCCGCAGGAGTCGCTCCATGGCACCCCGTACCGCCGCCGCGCAGTCCCGGCACATCGCCGCCCCGGCACCCGACCGCCGCAGAGCCTGGCTGATCACGGCGATGATCGTGGCCTTCATGGTCATCAATTTCGCCGACAAGTCGGTCCTCGGCCTTGCCGCCGTTCCGATCATGGAGGAGCTAGACCTCAGCAACAGTACCTACGGCCTGATCTCCAGCTCCTTCTACTTCCTCTTCAGCCTCTCCGGACTCCTCGTCGGCTTCCTCTCCACCCGGATCTCCAGCCGGGTTCTGCTGTTCGTCATGACCGTGGTGTGGGCCGTGGCCCAGCTCCCGGTCCTTGTGGTGGCCTCGGTCCCGACCCTGATGGCCGGCCGCATCCTGCTCGGTGCCGCCGAGGGGCCGGCGGCCTCCATGTCGATGCACGCCCTGTACAAGTGGTTCCCGCCGGAGCGCCGCGCTCTGCCATCGGCCCTCCAGATCGGCGGGGCGGCCCTGGGCACGCTCATCGCGGCACCCGTGGTCACCTGGCTGATCGACGGCTTCGGCTGGCGCTCCGCCTACGCCGTCCTCGCCGTCGTCAGCGTCACCTGGGCGCTGTTGTGGTGGCGCTTCGGCCACGACGGCCCGTACGACCACAAGCACGCGGCCACCGGATCCAGCGGGCTACGGCTGCAGTACCGCAAGATCCTGCTGACCGGCACCGTGTTCGGCAGCATCGCCAGCGCCTTCGGAGCGGCGTGGGCGCTGTCCCTCAGCCATGCCTGGCTGCCCGCCTACTTCAGGACGCAGCTGGACATGTCGGCGGCTGCCTCCGCGACCGCCATCAGTGTCATGTCCGGCTTCGGTCTTGTGCTGCTGCTGGCGGTCTCCCCGTTCGTGGACGCGCTGAAATCCCGTGGCGTGAGCAGCCGTTGGTCGAGCGGGGCGACGCAGAGCATCGCCGTGTGCGTGGCGGGGTGCGCGATGGCGGTGTTCCCGTTCGTCGACGCCTCCGGTCCGCGGCTCGTACTGATCGCGCTGGCCTTCGGCGGCACCGCGATCGCCGTCCCCCTCCACTACATGACGACCGCGGAGGTCGTCCCCCCTGGCCGGCGCGGCGCTGTCTTCGGCATCGTCGCCGGTATCGGCACCCTGCCGGGCCTCGTGGCGCCGTTCCTGACCGGCCACCTCATCGACACGGCCGACACCCCGGCCGCCGGCTACACCAAGGCCTTTCTCGTCGCCGGCGCTGTCATGCTCACGGCAGGCACCTTCGCCCTCGCGGCCATCCGCCCGGAGCGGGACGCACGACGCCTGGGGCTCGACGCCGGGGCTCGGCCCTGAAACGTGTTGCAGAAGGCCGTGTCCGGGCAGGTCGGTCAGTGGCGTCGAAGCTGCAGATGAGCCGGGGCGTGTTCCAGGTGGAGAAGCGTTGGTTCTGCTTGCGGTAGAACTCCGGATTGTGGAACGACGCAGCGTGCTTGAGCGCCGCGAGGAGCTGCGGGGGCAGCCCGGTGGTGGAGATCGCCAGCATGGCGGCCAGCCGTGCGGGCACCGTGGCCGGCGCCTTGCCCAGGGCCTTCGTGCGGGGCCGGGCCCCCAGCTCGGGCGCGGTCGCCGACGGCCCGGCCTTGACCGGGCCGAGCTTGTCGACGAGAGCCTCGACCTCGGCCGGCGTGAGACGTTCAATGCGCGCGAGGTGGGCGAACTGATCCGGGTAGGGCTGCCAGACGGTGGGGTCCACGAAGACGGTCGTGCCCGTGGCGCGGGAGGCGCCGTGCAGCGGCAGTGCGATCAGGCTGCCGAACCGGAAGCTGCCCTTGGCCTTGATGGGCAGGAAGTCCTGGGCGGGGAAGAGTCGGTCGTGGCTGGACAGAGCCATCTGCCCGCGGGCGTCGATCGCCCGCCGCAGCAGGGCCATGCCGAGTGCGCGGGCCGTGGTGGCGGCGATGGGGGCGGGGCGGTGCACGCCAGCAGCTGGCCGGTGTCGTCGGCCAGCAGCGGGTACAGGCCGATGTGTAGTTCGCGGCGGCCCTGACGGGACGGGTCGAGGTGGCCGTAGACCCCCGGCGCCGGATCCGCACCGCATGGTCCGGCGTGGCATCCCCGTACTCAACGAACGCCTGCTGATCAGCGGCAGCCAGCGACATGAACGCGAACTGATGTACGTGTACGGGTTGTTGGGACGTATGTTGTGGTTGACAGTTCACGCCTCGGTTGAAAGACGGACGGTACCCATGACCGACCACGCGATGTCGCCCGGACCGGCGGTGCATCAGAACATCGATACGTCGGTGCCGCACTCGGCCCGGATCTGGAACTACTGGCTGGGCGGGAAAGACAACTACCCCGTTGACGAGAAAGCCGGCGACGCGTACAGCGCCGTCTTCCCCGGCATCGTCACCATCGCCCGCAGCAGCCGTGCGTTCCTGCGCCGCACACTCACGTACCTGGTCACCGAGGAGGGCATCCGGCAGTTCCTGGACGTCGGGACCGGCCTGCCGACAGTGAACAACACCCATGAGGTCGCCCAGCGGCTCGCCCCCGAGGCCAGGGTCGTCTACGTCGACCATGACCCGTTGGTCCTCGCGCACGCCCGTGCCCTGCTCACCTCCACCCCCGAGGGGGCGACTTCCTACGTCGACGCCGACCTGTCCGACCCTGATCGCATCCTGGCGGCCGCTGCCGAGACGCTGGACCTCACCCGCCCCACCGCCCTGATTCTCAGCAACATCCTGGGCCACGTCGCTGACTACGACCAGGCGCACGACACCGTCATCCGCCTGGTGGACGGGCTGCCGTCCGGCAGCTACCTCTCCATCAACGATGGTTCACGGGGCACCGACGCCGACTACGAACAGGCCCAGGACGCGTACAACGAGACCGGCGCCGTACCGTACTTCCTGCGCCCGGTCGATGAAATCGCGGCGTTCTTCGACGGCCTGGAACTTTTGGACCCCGGGGTCGTCTCGGTCCCCCTCTGGCGCCCGGACCCCACTTCCCCCACCCCGGAACCCATCGGCGAGCACGGCGGCCTCGCCCGCAAGCCGTGACACCCTCACGGACCGGGCCCGCGTACGACTAGACAGAGCGCTATCTCGTGCGAGACGGCGGTCTGGTCACGCGCAGGCGTGGCCGACGCCACAACCTGCCAGCTCGCCGACCTGCTGCAGCATGCGACAAGCCCGCCGTGCGTCTACAGCCACCGCTGGCATCAGTGCGTCCTCGCTTCTCGTCGGCGGCCTCGACCAGCTCGTTCGCCAGTTTCGTGGCGAGCGTGTAGCGGACGCGGTAGCCCTTCATCGCGGCCTCGGTGCCCAGGGCGATGAGCATGTGGGACTTGCCGGTGCCGGAGTCGCCGATCAGGCAGAGGGGCTGGCTCTTCTTGATCCACTCGCAGCTGGCAAGGGTGTGGATGGTCGCCGCGTCGATGTGCGGGTTGGCGTCGAAGTCGAACGCCCGCAGCGACTTCTCCCGCGGGAAGCCAGCCGCTTTGATCCGCCGTTCCGAGCGGCGGCGGGCCCGGTCGTCACATTCGGCCATCAGCAGCTCGGCGAGGAATCCGCGGTAGCTCATCTGGTCCTTCAGCGCCCGGTCGGCGATGTCGGAGAACGCGTTGCGGATCGAGGGCAGCCGCAGCAGGCGCTGTCGATGGCGGTGTCGGCGGCCTGCTCGGTCAAGCCTCGTTGGCGGGGCAGGGTGGCCGCTGTGCTTCTCCCTCACGGTGGTTGCCGCTGGTGCGGCGGCGTCGGAGCAGTTGGTCATAGTGGGTCACCGAGGGCAGCGGCCTGTTGCCCGGAGGAAGGTGAGCAAGCCGCCACTCGTGCAGGGACGTCACCGTCGCCGACGGTTTCCCGGAAACCAGCCGTTCTGCCGCGGGGGCGGGTTCGGTCTCGGCCTGGGCGGCCTTGCGGGCCTCCAGAGCAACCGCGTCCGCGGTGTCGTCCAGGTCCGCGTGCGGGCGGAGCACGTCCTCGCGGCCCTCGTACACGGCCTCGTCGACGGGGGAGCGGCGCATCGTCAGCCGCGTCCGTGCGCCGTGCTGTCCCGCACCACGAGCCGCGTGGGCACCAGCGTTGTTCCCCGCTCCGCCTCGCCTTGCCGTACCTGGCGCAGGGCGCTCTCCACGCAGCGGCGGCCGACCTCGGCGAAGTCCTGGTGGACCGTGGTCAGCGGGGGAAGGAACGAGCCCGACTCCGGGATGTCGTCGAAGCCGATGACCGAGACGTCCTGGGGGACCCTGCGGCCGCGCTCGTGGAGGGCGCGCAGCAGACCGAGTGCCATCTGGTCGTTGGCGACGAACACCGCGGTGCAGTCGGCCTGTTCGGCCAGGTGGAGGCCCGCGCGGTAGCCCGACTCCGCTGACCAGTCGCCGCGCACGAGGGGTGGTGGCACGCGGCCCGCCTCCTCAAGTGTCCTGCACCAGGCGTCCGTTCGACGTTGCGCCGCGTACGACGTCTCCGGTCCGGCGAGGTGCCACACCGTGCGGTGCCCGAGGTCGAGCAGGTGCAGCACGGCGTCCCGCGTGCCGCCCGCCTGGTCGGTGTCGACGACCGCGTACCGGTCTCCGGCGTCCGAGTCCGCGACCACGATCTTCACGTGCGGCGGCAGCGACAGGCTCGCCGAGTCGAGCAGATGGACCTCCATGATGACGATGACCGCGTCCACCGCCAGCTCACCCAACCGGGAGAAGGCGCCGCGCACTTCGTCCTGGGTGGGGACCGCGACCGGCAGGAGCGTGACCGAGTACCCCTCCTGTGCGGCCGATGTCGCGATGGCCTCCAGTGTGCGCACGTTGCCTGTCGTGGACAGTGTGAATGTGATCACGCCGATCGTGCGGAAGTCGCCCCGCTTGAGCGCGCGGGCCGCGCTGTTGGGCCGGTAGCCGAGATCCTTCATCGCCGCGAGGACCCGTTGCCGCGTCTCCTCGTTGACGCCGGGGAAGCCGTTCGAGACGCGGGACACCGTCTGCGAGGAGACACCCGCGACCCGAGCGACGTCCGCCATCGACGCGTTCTGTGTACGGCGTCGGCCACCGGCCCTGCCTCGCGCCGGGGTGCTGTCCGTTGCTCCCACCGTTTTCCCTCACCAGCTGTCTCGTTCGCATACCGAGAGACGGACTCTTGACCGTGATCAACGGGGCGGTGTAGACATGCCGCCACCGAATGTTTACGTAACCATAACAGCCGTCGGCTCCTTGCGCGTCGGAATGGTTACGCAAACATCAGGGTCACCACCCGAGGGATGAACGAGCGAGGGGCACGAGATGACGACGCTTCAACCGTCGGCGGCCACAGGGCGCCGCCCGGCCGGACCACCGGCGCGACGGGCGCGCCGCTCGTGGACGGGATGGGGGTTCATCGGCCCCTTCGTCCTCGTCTTCGCGCTGGTCTTCCTGGCGCCGCTCGGGTACTCGATCTATCTGAGTCTCTTCAGGACCCAGCTCATCGGCGGCACCACCTTCGTGGGCTTCGGCAACTACCAACAGGCCCTGCAGGACAGTCAGTTCTGGGGCGGGGTCGGGCGCGTCGGACTGTTCCTCCTGATCCAGGTACCGATCATGCTGGGCCTCGCCCTGCTGATCGCGCTCGCCCTCGACAGTGGCCGCCTCTACGGCAAGGACTTCTTCCGGATATCCGTCTTTCTGCCGTACGCGGTGCCCGCCGTCGTCGCCTCCCTCATGTGGGGCTTCATCTACGGCACCCGCTTCGGCCTGGTCGGCGACATCAACGACGCGTTCGGCGTGAAGCTGCCCGACCCGCTCTCCTCCGACCTGATCCTGGCGTCCATCGGCAACATCGTGACCTGGGAGTTCGTCGGCTACAACATGCTGATCTTCTACGCCGCGCTGCGTGTCGTCCCGCACTCGCTGTACGAGGCGGCGGAGATCGACGGCGCGGGGCAGTGGCGCGTCATCTCGGCGATCAAGCTGCCGGCCATCCGCGGCGCGCTCGTCATCGCCACCATCTTCTCGATCATCGGCAGCTTCCAGCTCTTCAACGAGCCCGCCATCCTCCAGAAGCTGGCACCGAACGCGATCACCACCGACTACACCCCGAACTACTACACGTACTCGCTGTCCTTCTCCGGCCAGCAGCACAACTACTCCGCGACGGTCGCCATCGTCATGGGCGTGATCACCATGATCGTCGCCTATGTCGTCCAGCTGCGCGGCATGCGCAAGGGAGCGTGAGCCCAATGACGGGACTGAGCACCACCACCGCCCGCCGCCCCGCGGCTCCGCCGAAGTCCGCCGCCCCGCGCCTTCGTGCCCCGCGCCGCCACACCCCGGGACGCCCCAGGCGGAGTGTCCTGCTGACCCTGCTCACTGTCGTCGTCGTGCTCTACAGCCTCGTACCGCTGCTGTGGCTGCTGATCAGTGCCACCAAGACACAGCGGGGCCTGGCGGGCTCGTTCGGCCTGTGGTTCGACGGGGACTTCGCGCTGTGGGACAACATCACCCAGACCTTCACGTACCAGGACGGCGTCTTCGGCCGCTGGCTCCTCAACACCCTGCTGTACGTGGTGGTGGGCGCGGGCGGCGCCACCTTCCTCGCGGTCCTCGGTGGGTACGCGCTCGCCAAGTTCGCCTTCCCGGGCAAGCGTGCCGTGTTCGCGGTCGTCATCGGTGCGGTCGCGGTGCCGACCACGGCGCTCGCCGTCCCGACGTTCCTCATGTTCAGCAAGATCGGCCTGACCGACACCCCGTGGGCGGTCATCATCCCCTCCCTGATCTCGCCGTTCGGCCTGTATCTGATGTGGGTGTTCGCCACCGAGGCGATCCCCACCGAACTGATGGAGGCCGCCCGCATCGACGGCGCGAGCGAGGTGCGCACCTTCTTCCAGGTCGCGCTGCCGCTGCTCGCGCCCGGCACGGTCACCGTTCTGCTCTTCACCACGGTCGCGACGTGGAACAACTACTTCCTGCCGCTGATCATGCTGAAGGACCCCGACTGGTACCCGCTGACCGTCGGACTCGACGCGTGGAACAAGCAGGCGTACGCGGCCGGCGGCGAGGTCGTGTTCAACCTGGTGATCACCGGCTCGCTGATCACCATCGTGCCGCTGATCGCCGCGTTCCTGCTGCTTCAGAAGTACTGGCAGTCCGGTCTCGCCGCCGGAAGCGTCAAGGAGTAGGCGCAGCCCGGAAGTTCAGCCTTCACCGTTTCCGAGAACCCTCTGTAGGACCACGACGAAGTGGAAGCATCGCCATGCCCAAGCACCCCCGCCGCCTGCTGCGCGGCATAGGTCTCGTCTGTGCACTCGCCCTCGGGGCGACCGCCTGCGGCGGCTCCGACGACGACAACTCCGGTCAGAAGAAGGTCGGTTCGGCCGACATCCAGGCCGCCCTGAAGAAGGGGGGCACCGTCACCGTGTGGGCCTGGGAGCCCACCCTGAAGCAGGTCGCCGCCGACTTCGAGAAGAAGCACCCGAAGGTCGACATCAAGCTGGTCAACGCGGGCACCAACAACGACCAGTACAAGGCCCTGCAGAACGCGATCTCGGCGAAGAAGGGCGTCCCCGACGTCGCGCAGATCGAGTACTACGCGCTCAGCCAGTACGCGCTGACGAAGTCGGTCGCCGACCTCAAGCCGTACGGAGCCGAGAAGCTCGCCGACTCCTACTCTCCCGGCCCGTGGAACTCGGTGCAGGCCGGTGACGGCATCTACGGCCTGCCCATGGACTCGGGCCCGATGGCGCTCTTCTACAACAAGAAGGTCTTCGACAAGTACAAGATCGCCGTGCCGACGACGTGGGACGAGTACGTCGAGGCGGCCCGCAAGCTGCACAAGGCGGACCCGAAGGCGTACATCACCAGCGACCTCGGCGAGGCGGGCCTGACCACCAGCCTTCTGTGGCAGGCCGGTTCGCACCCGTACAAGGTCGACGGCACCAAGGTCGGCATCGACTTCACCGACGCGGGCGCGAAGAAGTACACCGAGACCTGGCAGAAGCTCATCGACGAGAAGCTCGTCTCACCGATCGCCGGATGGAGCGACGAATGGTACAAGGGCCTCGGCGACGGCACCATCGCCACGCTGCCCAGCGGCGCGTGGATGCCCGCCAACTTCGCCTCCGGTGTGAAGGGCGCCGCCGGTGACTGGCGCGCGGCCCCGCTGCCGCAGTGGACCAAGGGGGCGAAGAACAGCTCGGAGAACGGCGGGAGCTCGCTCGCGCTGCCCGAGCTCGGCAAGAACAGGGAACTCGCCTACGCCTTCGTCGAGTACGCCAACTCCGGTGCGGGCGTGCAGACCCGCATCGAGAACGGCGCGTTCCCCGCGACCACGAAGGACCTGAACTCCGAGGCGTTCCAGAACACCGAATTCCCGTACTTCGGCGGCCAGAAGGCCAACAAGGTCTTCGCCGAGTCCGCGAAGAACGTGCCCGCCGACTGGAAATACCTGCCGTACCAGGTGTACGCCAACTCGATCTTCAACGACACCGTCGGCAAGGCCTACATCTCCGGCACGAAGCTGGCCCAGGGCCTGAAGGAGTGGCAGGACGCGTCCGTCAAGTACGGCACGGAGCAGGGCTTCACCGTCGAGAAGTAGCCCCTGAAGCCTTCGAAGTGCCCCTTCGCCTCATCGAACCTCGGAAGGACCTGCATGACCTCCCCCCTCACCTCCCGTTTCCCGTACCCGGCGGGCAGCGACGGCGGCCGACGCCTCGGCTACGGGGCCGATTACAACCCAGAGCAGTGGCCGCGGGAGGTGTGGGAGGAGGACGTCCGGCTGATGCGCGAGGCCGGCGTGAACATCGTCTCCCTGGCGATCTTCTCCTGGGCCCGGATACAACCCACCGCCGACACCTGGAACTTCGGCTGGCTCGACGAGGTCATGGACCTGCTGCACGCGGGCGGCATCGGCGTCGACCTGGCCACCGCAACCGCGTCCCCGCCGCCGTGGCTCACCACCGCCCACCCGGAGATCCTGCCGGTGACCGCGACCGGCGATACGCTGTGGCCGGGCGCGCGCCAGCACTGGCGGCCCACCTCGCCGGTCTTCCGCACCCACGCGCTGCGTTTGGTTCGGAAGTTGGCGACGCACTACGCCGGACACCCTGCCCTGATCGCCTGGCACGTCAACAACGAGCTGGGCTGCCACAACGTCTACGACTACTCCGACGACGCCGCCCACGCCTTTCGCGCCTGGCTGCGCCGCCGCTACACCACTCTCGACGCACTCAACCATGCCTGGGGAACGGCCTTCTGGTCCCAGCGCTACAGCGACTGGGACCAGATCCTGCCGCCCCGCCTCGCCGCCTCGCACCCCAATCCGACGCAGCAGCTCGACTTCAAGCGGTTCTCCTCGGACGCGCTCAAGGACCATCTGCTCGCGGAGCGCGAAGTGCTGCGCGAGCTGACCCCCAACGTGCCGGTGACCACCAACTTCATGGTGATGGGCGGCACCAAGGGCATGGACTACGCGGACTGGGCGGGCTCGGGCGCGATCGACTTCGTCGCCAACGACCACTACGTCGTCCCCGGCCCGCAGGACCGCGACGAGCTCTCCTTCTCCGCCAATCTGACCAGCGGCATCGCGGCCCACCGCCCGTGGTTCCTGATGGAGCACTCCACCGGTGCGGTAAACTGGCAGCCCGTCAACCTGGCGAAGAAGCCGGGTGAGTTGGCACGCGACTCACTGCTGCACGTGGCGCACGGTGCCGACGCCGTCTGCTTCTTCCAGTGGCGCCAGTCGGCGGCCGGAGCCGAGAAGTACCACTCGGCGATGGTGCCGCACGCCGGTCCCGACAGCGAACTCTTCCGCTCGGTCTCCGAGCTGGGCCGCACCCTCGAAGCACTCGCGCCGATCGCCGGAACCGAGCGCGAACCCGCCCGCGTGGCCGTCCTGTTCGACTGGGACTCGTGGTGGACCAGTGAGCACGACTCCCACCCCACCTCGCGGCTCGACTACCACCGCGAGGCCCTCGACTGGTACTCCGCGCTGCTGCGGCTCGGCATCCGCGCCGACGTGGTGCCCGCGCACCGTACCGACCTCTCCTCGTACGACGTGGTAATCGCGCCCGTGCTGCACGTGGTGCCCCAGCCCTTCGGTAAGGAGCTGACCCGGTACGTCGAGGGCGGCGGACACCTCGTCACCACGTACTTCTCCGGCGTCGTCGACGAGAACGACCACATCTGGCTCGGCGGCTACCCCGGCGCCCTGCGCGAGCTGCTCGGCATCCGCATCGAGGAGTTCGGGCCGCTGCTGGACGGCTCCACCGTCGACCTCGACAAGGCGACGACCGGCAGCCTGTGGACCGACCGGATCACCGTCACCGGGCCGGACACGGAGGTGCTCGCCCACTACCGCAGTGGGACGTACGCCTCCCGCCCGGCCGTCACACGCCGGACGTCGGGTCGCGGCTCGGCCGCATACGTCTCCACCCGCCTCGGCGCCGAAGGTCTCGCCGCACTGCTGCCGGAACTGCTCGCACCGACCGGCGTGACCAGTGAACTCCCGGACGGAGCACAAGGTGTGGTCGAACTGGCCGTGCGCCGGGACGCCGGCAGTCGCTACCTCTTCCTGGTCAACCGCAGCGACATGCCGGTGCCGCTGCCCGGCATGACCGGTGAACTCCTCGTCGGCCCCGCAGCGGAGGGTGACCTCGTGCTGCCGCCCCGGGATGTCGCCGTGCTCCGGCAACCCGCCCCCTGAATGGCACCGCAGCAATACCAACTATTCGCCCATACAGCAGATTTGGGAGCACACGTTGCCACGCCGTACCCGCACAGGACGATTCCTCGGCCTCGTCTGCACCGCCGCATTGGTTTCCGGAGCCGCCCTCACCACCGCCCCGCCCGTGACAGCCGCGTCATCGACAGCCGCTGTCACCGTGACCCCCGACCCCTCGTACCAGCAGCAGAGGTTCGAGGGCTGGGGCACCAGCCTCGTCTGGTTCGCCAACGTCACCGGCGGCTACCCGCAGGAGATCCGCGAGAAGCTCGCCGACCTCCTCTTCGGTGACGACGGACTCGCCCTGAACATCGCCCGCTACAACATCGGCGGCGGCAACGCTCCTGATGTGAAGGACTACCTGAGGGCCGGGGGAGCGGTCGGCGGGTGGTGGAAGGCCCCCGAGGGCACCACCCGCGAAGACACCGACTGGTGGAGTGCCGACGACCCCGCGGACTGGAACACGGACGCCGACGCGACGCAGCGCTGGTGGGTCGACCGGATCAAGGACGACATCGACCACTGGGAGACGTTCAGCAACTCGCCGCCGTACTTCATGACGGAGAGCGGATACGTCTCCGGCGGCTTCGACGCGGCCAAGGACCAGCTCAAGGCCGACTCGGTCGACGACTTCGCCGCGTACGTCGCGGGCGCCACGAAGCGCCTGGAGAAGGCGGAGGGCATCGAGGTCGACACCGTCGACCCGTTCAACGAGCCCAACACCGGTTACTGGAAAACCACGTTGGGCGCCGACGGCGAGCCGACCGGCGGCCGTCAGGAAGGCGCGCACATAGGCCCTGAGCTCCAGCAGAAGGTCATAAGCGCCCTCGCTCCTGCACTGAAGAAGGCGAAGACCGGTGCGGAGATCTCGGCCATGGACGAGACCAACCCGGGCATTTTCTCGACGAACTGGAACAGCTACCCGGCCGACGTGAAGAACCTCGTCGGGCAGATGAACGTCCACACGTACGGCACGGGCGGGCGCACCACCGTCCGCGACCTGGCCAAGGCGGCCGACAAGCCACTGTGGATGAGCGAGGTCGAGGGCGACTGGGGCGACGGACAGTCCTTCACAGATATGCGGCCCGGCCTCGGCCTCGCCCAGCAGATTGTGGACGACCTGCGCGAACTGGAGCCCACCGCCTGGGTGTTCTGGCAACCGGTCGAGGACTACGACAACATGAAGCCCGGCGGAGAGTCCGCCAAAGGCGGCAACTGGGGCAGCATCCAGGTCCCGTTCAGCTGCACCTCCAAGGACACCCTCGCCAGCTGCCCGGTCCGGACGAACACGAAGTTCGACACGGCCCGCAACTTCACGCACTACATCAAGCCGGGCGACCGGCTGATCAAGACGGACGAAACCTCCAGCGCCGCCGCCGTCGCGCAGTCCGGCAAGGGCGCCACTGTCGTCCACGTCAACCGCACCCCGGACGCCCGCACTGTGGCGCTGGACCTGTCGAAGTTCGCCCGGATCGATCAGGACGCCACGGTCACGCCCGTCGTGACCAGCGCCGCCGGCAAGCTGGAGCGGCACGACCCCGTCCCGGTCGGCGACAAGAAGGCCACCTTCACGGTGCCCGCGCAGTCGGTGACCTCGTTCGTCGTCGACGGGGTGTCCGGTGTCGCGAAGGACGCGGCAGCCCTGCGCCAGGGCCACACCTACGAGCTGACAGGCGTGCAGAGCGGCAAGGCCCTGACCGTCGCCGACGACGGCAGCAAGCTCGTCATCAGGGCCGGCGCCTCCGCTGCGGGCCAGCAGTGGCAGCTCCAGCAGATCAGCGGCGACGACGCGGACAACCGCAAGCGGTACGTGTTCACCAGTGCGGCGAGCGGCAAGCGTCTTGCCGTACGCAACGGTGTACCGGTCGTTGAACCCGACACCGGCCGGCGTGACGCGGCCACCCAGTGGATCACGTCGTCGACCGGTGACGGTACCTGGACGCTCGTCAACGCCGGGACCGGCAAGCTCCTGGAAGTCGGCGGCCAGGCCACGAACGACGGCGCCGCCGTCACCACCTGGCAGCCCAACTCCGGGGCAAACCAACTGTGGAAGGCCACCGATGTGACTCCGTAGACGTACTGGGCCCCACGGTGATCCGCCGTGGGGCCCTGCCGTACGTCACAGATGGTGCGTCCTGAACTACCGCAGCAGCAGCACGCCAGATACAGGTTGCCCCACACCCCTGTCACCACACCGACCGGCACCAAGGGCCGAACAGGGACGACCCGGACTCGGCATGGTCCCTCAAGGCCCCTCGACAGCAGCTATTGACTGGTGGAGGAACCACCGTCACAGCTCTCCGACCGCACCTGCGCGGCCTCGCAGCAGCACTCCGGTCGAGGCGTTCGGGGATGGTGTGCCGGATGCCGCGTCGTCGCAGGTAGCGACAGTTTCTTCGGGACGTGTAGGCCTTGTCTGCCAGGGCGTGATCTGGTCGGGTGCGGGGCCGCCCGACTCCGCTGCGGGGCACGGAGATCTGCTCCAGCACGGCCTCGAACTGGGGGCCGTCGCCGTAGTGGCCGGGTGTCAGGACGAAGGCGAGAGGGCGGCATCGTCCCTCGGCGGCGAGGTGGATCTTGGTGGTGAAACCGCCTCGGGAGCGTCCCAGGCATTCGCCGGTCCGACCACCTCCTCCAGCCGGACGGCCAGTTTCCGCAGCACCGGATCGACCTGGTTCGTCCCCCGGACGTTCCCCTTCTGAGGACCCTCGGCCGCCGGCGCCTTCCGCGCGCCGGCACCGTGCTGGTGGGCTCGCACGGCGGTCGAGTCCACGGACACATCCCAGTCGATCCGGCCCGCGGTATCCTCGGCGGCCTGGATGCGAGACAGCAGCATCTTCCAGGTTCCATCAGCTGACCAGCGACGATGCCGTTTGTAGACGGTCTCCCACGGCCCGAACCGCTCCGGCAGGTCCCGCCACTGGACACCCGTCCGCACTCGGTGGAGCACTCCGTTGATCAGCCGATGGTGGTCACTCCACCGACCCCCGCGCCCACCACCACGAGGCAGGAACGACTCCAGTCGATCCCACTCCGCATTCGTCAGATCCCCACGACCCATCCCACCACCCTGACCTCAACACCCCACCCCTGTCAGGAGATCCGAGAAACAGTCCCTAAGCCGTGGCAGTGGGCGGCGGCGCCCAATGATGGGTTCCATGTACTACGGCGCACCTACGCCTCCATCATGCTGGAGGCCGGTGAATCCGTGGTCACTGTGGCGCGGTGGATGGGTCACAGATCGCCGACCATCACGCTTGACTACTATGCGCACTTCATGCCCGACGCCGGAAACCGGGGACGAGCGGCGATCGATGGCTTGATCGGCGCTGCGGGGGAGCGGCCGCCGGCTGAAGCTCCCCAGATTCTCCCCAGAGCCGACCGGGGTGATCCCCGGAACTGACGGGGTGGCGCGACGTTCCGTGGATCGTAAGGTGTCCTCGCCGGATAGCCTGGGGAAATGCTCACCGAAGTCACAGCGACCCGCTATGTCACGCCCCTGCGGGAGGGCGGATCGTTGCCCGGGATCGTCGAGGCCGACGATCTCGGCACCTATGTCATGAAATTCACCGGCGCCGGACAGGGGCGCAAGACGCTGGTCGCCGAGGTCATCTGCGGGCAGCTCGGCCGCAGGCTGGGGCTGCGGGTCCCCGACCTCGTACAGATCCAGCTCGACCCGGTCATCGGGCTCGCCGAGCCCGACCAGGAGGTGCAGGAGCTGCTGAAGGCCAGCGGCGGGCTCAACCTCGGGATGGACTTCCTGCCCGGCTCGATCGGCTTCGACTCGCTCGCGTACCAGGTGGATCCGCGGGAGGCCGGACGGGTCGTCTGGTTCGACGCGCTGATCAACAACGTCGACCGGTCCTGGCGCAATCCCAACATGCTGATCTGGCACGGCGACCTGTGGCTCATCGACCACGGCGCCACCATGATCTGGCACCACAACTGGCCCGGCGCCCAGGCGTCCGCCGCCAAGCCGTACAACGCCTCCGACCACGCGCTCGCCCCGTTCGCACCCGACATCGCGGCGGCCGCCGCCGAGCTCGCCCCGCTGGTCACCGAGGAGCTGCTCACCGAGGTCGCGGCCGACGTCCCCGACGAATGGCTGGTGGACGAGCCGGGCTTCGACACCACCGACGAGCTGCGCCGCGCCTATGTGGAGGCGTTGCTGCCGCGCGCCGCGACCATCCACGAGCGGATCACGATGGAGGGCCCCACCGAGCCCAAGCCGTCCCAGGCCCCCGGCTGGCTCACCGAACACCTCACCCCCTGGCCGCACCCCACCAAGAAGAACGACAAGGACGGCCAGCAGTGAGCGAGCGCGATGTCTTCGAGTACGCGCTGCTGCGCGTGGTCCCGCGGGTGCAGCGCGGGGAGTTCTTCAACGCGGGCGTGGTGGTCTACTGCCGCGCACGGAGCTTCGTGGCCGCCCGCACTCATCTCGACGAGACCAAGCTGAGGGCCCTGGACCCGACCGCCGACGTGATCGGTGTACGGGCCGCCCTGCACGCCGTCGAGGGTGTGTGCCGCGGCGGGACGGACGCGGGCCAGGCGGCCGGTGACGACGCCGGCCGCCGGTTCCGCTGGCTGATCGCGCCGCGCTCCACCGTCGTCCAGCCGAGCCCCGTGCACAGCGGCCTCACGGCTGACCCGGAGGCCGAGGTCGAGCGGCTGCTCGATCTGCTGGTGCGCTGATCCCCAGGGCCTTTCGTTTGGATCGTGCCGGGCTCGCGTGCCCCGGCCCCGCGGCGCCGCCCGCGACCACCGTGCGGGCGGCACCGCCGGGTGTGACATGCGCCCCGGCGGCCGTGGGCCGTTGACACCGGGTGCCAGGGCTTCTAGCGTCTCGTCTGCTGAAGGTACTAAGCGGTTGCTCAGCTATCGGGAAGGTTCCGCGCACACGAGGTTCCGTGCCGGGGGTGCCCCGACGTCCGCTGAGCGGCGATCCAAGGGCGAGGAGAACCAAGCATGTCCACCACCGAGCAGCGCGTCGCCGTCGTGACCGGAGCGGCGCGGGGCATTGGCGCCGCCACCGCGGTACGCCTGGCGGCCGAGGGCCGCGCCGTCGCCGTACTCGACCTCGACGAGGCGGCCTGCAAGGACACCGTCGAGAAGATCACCGCAGCCGGGGGCACCGCCCTCGCGGTCGGCTGCGATGTGTCGGACAGCGCCCAGGTGGAAGCCGCGGTCGCGCGGGTCGCCGCCGAGCTCGGCGCCCCGACGATCCTCGTCAACAACGCGGGCGTGCTCCGCGACAACCTGCTCTTCAAGATGAGCGAGTCCGACTGGGACACCGTGATGAACGTGCACCTCAAGGGCGCGTTCCTGATGGCCAAGGCCGTTCAGAAGCACATGGTGGACGCCAAGTTCGGCCGTATCGTCTCGCTCTCCTCGTCCTCGGCGCTCGGCAACCGCGGTCAGGCCAACTACTCCGCCGTCAAGGCCGGTCTGCAGGGTTTCACCAAGACCCTCGCCAAGGAGCTCGGCAAGTTCGGCATCACGGCCAACGCCGTCGCCCCCGGCTTCATCGTCACCGAGATGACCGCGCAGACGGCGGCCCGGGTCGGCATGGGCTTCGAGGAGTTCCAGGCCGCGGCCGCCACCCAGATCCCGGTGCAGCGCGTCGGCCGCCCCGAGGACATCGCCAACGCCATCGCGTTCTTCACGGGTGACGAGGCGGGCTTCGTCTCCGGCCAGGTCATGTACGTCGCCGGCGGACCGCTCAACTGACCCGAAGGGCTACGGACATCATGACCGTGCAGGACAGCGGGAAGGTCGCGCTCATCACGGGCGGGAGCCGGGGCATCGGCTACGGCATCGCCGAGGCGCTGGTGGCCCGCGGCGACCGGGTGTGCATCACCGGACGCGGCGAGGACGCCCTCAAGGAGGCCGTCGAGCGGCTGGGCGCCGACCGGGCGATCGGCGTGGCGGGCAAGGCGCACGACGAGGCGCACCGGGCGGTGGCCGTCGAGCGCACCATGGAGGCGTTCGGCCGGATCGACTTCCTGGTCAACAACGCCGGTACGAATCCGGTCTTCGGGCCGATCGCGGAGCTCGACCTCAATGTCGCCCGCAAGGTCTTCGAGACGAATGTGATCTCGGCGCTCGGCTTCGCACAGCTGACCTGGAAGGCCTGGCAGAAGGAGAACGGCGGGGCGATCGTCAACATTGCCTCGGTCGCCGGAATCTCCCCCTCGCCCTTCATCGGCGCGTACGGCATCAGCAAGGCGGCCATGGTCAACCTGACCCTTCAGCTGGCGCACGAGTTCGCGCCGGTCGTCCGGGTCAACGCGATCGCTCCCGCGGTCGTGAAGACCAAGTTCGCCCAGGCGCTGTACGAGGGCCGCGAGGAGGAGGCCGCGGCCGCCTATCCGCTCGGCCGGCTGGGCGTTCCCGAGGACATCGGCGGTGCTGCCGCGTTCCTCACATCCAGCCAGTCCGACTGGATCACGGGTCAGACCCTGGTGGTCGACGGCGGGATTTTCCTGAATGCGGGCGTGGGCTGAGAACAGCCTGAGCGGATTTGGCCCTGATTGACTCAAGTGCCCTGTCGGGCCTGTTGATTGACCCGACAGGGCGCTGCGGTAAGGTCTGCCGACCCATGGCTGATCGAGGAGCGTTCACGTGTTCTACCGGGCCAGTCTGCAGGCCGCTGCAGCCGTTGCTTCCCTTTCTCTGCTGGCAGGCTGCGGACTTCTTTCCGACAGCGGCTCGGAAGTCGAGCAGAAGATAGTCGTCGGTACGACCAGCGAGCCCTCCACCCTCGATCCGGCGGCGGCGTGGGACAACTCCTGGGAGCTGATGCGGAACGTCTTCCAGACCCTGGTGAGTTTCCCCACCGGCAGTACGAGACCCCAGCCCGATGCCGCGGAATGGTGCAAGTTCACCGATACCACCAGCACCTCCTACCGGTGCAAGCTCCGCGAGGGCCTGAAATTCTCCAATGGGGAGAAGCTCGACGCCGAGGCGGTGAAGTACTCCATCGACCGGATCACGGAGATCAACGTCAAGGGCGGCCCGGTCGGCATGCTCGGCTCGCTCGACCGCGTCGAGACCAAGGGGGACGACATCGTCGTCTTCCACCTCACCAAGCCGGACGCCACGTTCCCCTTCATTCTCGCCACGCCCGCGATGTCGCTGGTGGCGCCCGGTGACTATTCGAAGCACAAGATACGCAGCGACGGAAAGATCACCGGATCCGGTCCGTATCTCCTTGATTCGTACAAGCCGGGAAAGCGCGCCGAACTGGTGAAGAACCCCGACTACAAGGGATTCGCCAACCGCAAGAACGACGCTGTGACGATTCGGTACTTCAAGGAATCCGGCCCCGTGGTCGCCGCCCTGAAGAAGAACGAGATCGACGCGATCTACCGGGGTCTCACCGCCGAGGACGTCGTCGACCTGGAGGACAAGCGGGACAAGGACAGCAACCTGCAGATCGTCGAGTCGGTCGGCGCGGACATCCGCTTCCTGGTCTTCAACCCCGAGGACCCGGCCGCGGGGAACGTGGCCGTACGACGGGCCATCGCCCAGCTCATCGACCGTGACGCCCTGGTGGCGAAGGTCTACCAGGGCACGGCCGAGCCGCTGTACTCCATGGTCCCCAAGGGCATCGCGGGACACACGACCAGCTTCTTCGACGCCTATGGGGATCCGGACAAGGACGAGGCGAAGCAGATCCTGACCCGGGCCGGCATCACCAAGCCGGTCAAGATGACCTTCTGGTTCACGACCGACCGGTACGGCTCCTCCACGGCCCTTGAGTTCGAGGAGCTGAAGCGGCAGCTGGAGGCCTCCGGGCTGTTCCGCATCACCCTGAAGAGCAAGCCCTGGAAGACGTTCCAGGAAGGCTTCAACAAGGGCGAGTACCCCGTCTTCGGCCGCGGCTGGTTCCCGGACTTCCCGGACCCGGACAACTTCATCGCCCCGTTCGTCGGCAAGAACAGCGTCATGGGGATGCCGTACGTGAAGAACGAGATCACCCAGGACCTGCTGCCGCAGACCCGCAAGGAGAGCGACCGGGGCGCGGTCAGCAAGCAGTTCGAGCGGGCCCAGAAGATCCTGGTCGACGACGTGCGGATGCTGCCGCTGTGGCAGGGCAAGCTGTACGTCGCGTCGGGCGAGGACATCGGCGGCGGCGAGCGCGCCCTGGACCCGCAGGTGGTCATGCAGATGTGGGAGTTCTACCGCAAGGCCAGCTGGTAGCCCGGAGCCGGACCGGCAGGGCCCGTTGTCAGTGGCCCCCGGTAGGTTCTCGGGTGAAAAGCTGATTGCTTACCGGAGGTTGTTGAAGTGACCGACACCGACCTGCTGCCCGAGTCCTGGCGCGGCGTCCTCGGCGAAGAGCTGCAGAAGCCGTACTTCAAGGAGCTCACCGAGTTCGTCGAGGAGGAGCGGGCCAAGGGGCCGGTCTATCCGCCGCGCGACCAGGTGTTCGCCGCCCTGGACGCCACGCCCTACGACAAGGTGAAGGTCCTCGTCCTCGGCCAGGACCCGTACCACGGGGAGGGGCAGGGACACGGTCTCTGCTTCTCCGTGCGGCCGGGTGTGAAGACGCCGCCGTCCCTGCGGAACATCTACAAGGAGATGAAGGAGGAGCTCGGCCTGCCGATCCCGGACAACGGATACCTGATGCCGTGGGCCGAGCAGGGCGTGCTCCTGCTCAACGCCGTGCTGACGGTGCGCGCGGGCGAGGCCAACTCGCACAAGGGCAAGGGCTGGGAGAAGTTCACCGACGCCGTGATCCGCGCGGTCGCGTCGCGGCCCGACCCGGCGGTCTTCGTGCTCTGGGGCAACTACGCCCAGAAGAAGCTTCCGCTGATCGACGAGGAGCGCCATGTGGTGGTGAAGGGCGCGCACCCGTCGCCGTTGTCGGCCAAGAAGTTCTTCGGCTCCAGCCCGTTCAGGCAGATCAACGCGGCGGTGGCCGCGCAGGGGCACGAAGCCATCGACTGGCGCATCCCCGACCTGGGCTGACGGGCGGCCCCGTCCCCGGCCGGCGGCGGGCGTCCGGCGACCGGCCGGGGACGCCCGCCCGAGCCTCAGCGGGATTGACCGCCGCTGCGGCTAGCGTCGAACGGGAACGGGGGGACGGGCGCGCAGGGAGGTCGCAGTGACGGAGCAGCGGGAGGCGTCCAAGGATGCCGTCATGACCAGGATCGGCCAGGCGGCCATACTGCTGCACGGTGGCGACCGGGAGGAGGCTCGCAATCGTTTCGGCGAGCTCTGGTCGGAGATCGGCGAGGACGGTGACGCCCTGCACCGGTGCACCCTCGCCCACTACATGGCCGACACCCAGGACGACCCCGGCGATGAACTGGCCTGGGATCTTCGGGCGTTGACCGCGGCGAACGGGCTGGCCGACGAGCGCGCGGCGCAACACCCCGATGCGCCGGCGGTGCGGGCGTTCTATCCCTCGCTGCATCTCAATCTCGCAGCGGACTATGTCAAGCTCCGCCGTCCCGACGCGGCGCGGATCCATCTGGACCGGGCGCGCGCCGCTTCCGCCGTGCTCGCGGACGACGGGGCGGACGACGGGTACGGGGGAGGGGTGCGGGCGGCGATCGCGCGGCTGGAGCTGCGGCTGCGTGAGCTGTGAGGGCGGCGCCGGGTGAGCTGTGAGGGTGGCCCGTCCGTACCGGATGGGCCATCGCTCGTTTCTCTCGTCCGGGCTCAGCGGCCGTAGGTGTCGTCGCAGATCCGGGCCTGCGGGCTGCCCCCGGGCCAGTACCCGTAGCCCCGCCCCAGCGCGCAGACGTCCGTCCCGGCGACCGGGGCGGGCAGAGCCGGGACGGGGGCGGGCGCGGCACGGTGCGGC
>NZ_JBEXPH010000111.1:0-28486 GCF_040611955.1 Streptomyces sp. NPDC006510
AGCTGCGATGTCGGCGTCGTCGACGGTCGCGAAGAGGGCGGCGAAGTCGGCGAGCATGGGCTCCCCGAGCAGAAGTTCACGGACGAGCCGGCGCACGTACCAGCGCCGGCCGAAGGGCGGCGGGTCGAATTCGGGGTACTCGGTGGCCATCAGCTCATCGAGCGGGGCGAGGACGTGGCCGATGCCCTCCTCACCGGTGGACCACGGCTCGGTGCCCAGCCGCTCCTTCTTCTCCCTGATCGGCTGTAGCAGCCGGGACCAGGGTGAGTCGGGATCGAGGGACACCAGCCCGGACAGATGGGTGTCCTTGTAGGTCCAGATCGACCAGCTCGCCCCGTGCTCACGGTAGATCTCCAGCTGATCGCGCAGTACGGCGTAGCGGTGCTTGTCGACTGCGGGGTCGCCGGAGTAGACCGGTCCGAACTCGCCCACCCAGAGTGGTGTGCACGTTGTGCGGGAGTGCTCGGTTCGCTCCAGGAAGCGTTCCTCCAGCCAGCTGCGGTCGACGTACTGTCCGCGTACTACGCCCGGGTACTCGGTCGCGTCACGGATTCCGGCGAGGGCGTAGTCGTGGACGGAGTACACGGTGTTGTCGTATCCACTGCCGACGACATCGAAGTCGTTGGCGTAGCGGTTGCCGTCGAGGAAGATCACATGGTCCGGGTCTATGGCCCGTACGGCGTCGACGAGCCGGCGGTAGAACGGACCGATCACCTCGCCGGTGGGATCGCCGGGCTCGTTGAGAAGGTTGAACCCGGCTACCTCGGGCCGGCCCCGGAACCGGTCCGCAAGCGCCTCCCAGATGGCCACCACCCGGTCCTGGAAATGGCGGTGGCGCCACAGCCAGGCATGGTGGCTCGGATTGTCGCTGTGCTCGGACTGGTTCTGAAAGCCCGGTGCGGCATGCAGGTCGATGATGGTGTAGATGCCGTGCCGGGCGCAGGCGTCGATGGCGCTGGTGAGCCGCCGTATTCCCTCCTCCTTGATGTCGAACGGGTTGGCATCGTCGGAGAGGTGCCGGTAATTGACCGCAATGCGAACGCAGTTGAGTCCGGTGTGGGCGATCAGCGCTGCGTCGGCGTCGGTGAAGAACTCGTCCAGGATGAGGTCGAACAGCCGGTCGGCCTTTTCTGCGCCCATGGAATGCCGCAGCGCGTCCCTGGCCTGGTGCTCGGCGCCGGGGAAGCCGTTGAGGAAGTTCTCCATCATCATCCAGCCGCCGAGCCCGGTGCCGCGCAGAGTCACTGGATTTCCGGACGGGGTGACGAACCGGTCACCGGATACTGTGAGCATTTCCATGGTTAACCCTTCAGACCGCTGTTGACGATTGACTTGATAAACCAGCGCTGGGCCACCAGGAATACCGCGAGAACCGGAATGACCGTGAGCGTGCTGGCCGCGAGCTGCACATTCCAGACCGGGGCTCCATAGCTATCCACGATCTGGGTGAGCGCCACCGGCAGGGTGAACATCTCGGGGGTGCGCAAGAACACCAGCGGTTCCAGGAAGGAGTTCCAGCTGTGCAGGAAGGAGAGCAGCGCCACCGCTGACAGCGAAGGTCCGGCCAGCGGGAGCGCGATCCGGAAGAACAGCCCGAAACGCCCCAGGCCGTCGAGCCTTCCGCTCTCCTCCAGCTCGGCCGGCAGGCCGAGGAAGAACTGGCGCATGACGAAGGTGCCGAAGACCGAGTTGCTGCCGAACACGGCCGGAATGATCAGCGGCCAGTGCGTGTCGGTCCAGCCGATCTCGGAGAACAGCCGGAACAGCGGAACGATGATGACCTCGCTCGGCATCAGCAATGCGGTGAGCAGGAGGACGAACATGGTGCCGCCGCCGATGAGGCGGACCCGGGCGAAGGCGTAACCGGCCATGGCCGAGACCACGACGCTGCCGACACACACCAACGCCGCGATGTAGAGACTGTTGAAGTACTGGCGGCCGAAGGGCTGGTAATCGGTGATACGGGCGTAGTTGTCCCACCGCCAGTCGCTCGGGAGCAGCGAGGGCGGATAGGAGAAGATCTCCGAGATCGGTTTGAGGGAGCTGCTCACCATCCACAGCAGGGGCAGGAGGAACGGCACCGCGAGGGCCACCATCAGTACGTACAGCAGGATCCGCCCGAATGCGGGCTTCCGAGCCCTGCGCCGGAATATGGCCAAGGGGTTACTGCTCATGGAACACCCACTTCTTGCGCAACCACCACTGCACGACGGTCAGGGCCAGGACGGCGAGGAAGAGCAGTACCGCGAGGGCACTCGCGTAGCCGAGGTCGAAGAACTTGAATGCCTGCAGATAGACGTAGTAGGCGAGCACGGTCGTGGCGTTGCCCGGACCGCCGCCGGTCAGCACCATGACCTGGCCGAAGACCTGGAGCGAGCCGATCACCGTGACGATCGCGGCCAGCAGCATGGTCGGGCTGATCATCGGCAGGGTGATCCGGCGGAAGATGGTCCAGGGAGGGGCGCCGTCGACCTTTGCCGCCTCCCGCAGCTCCGTCGGGACGCCTTGCAGGGCGGCGAGAAAGAGCACCATGTTCACGCCCACACCTTTGAGGACCTGCACCAGGATCACCGAGAACATCGCGGTGTCCGGCTCGCGCAGCCAGTTGGGACCGTCGGCGCCGACCATGCGTATGAGCAGGTTGAGGCCGCCGTCCTTGCTGAGCAGGAAGCTCCATACGATGGTCCACGCGATGACCGACACGACGGTCGGGGAGAAGAAGATCGCGCGGAACACTATGGTGCCGCGCAGACCCTGGTCCAGCAGCACGGCGAGCAGCAGGGCGAGGCAGATGTTGAGCGGCACCAGACCCAGGGAGAACACGGCCGTGTTCTTAGCCACCTCAATCGCGAGCGGGTCGTCGAGCAGCTTCCGGTAATTGTCACCGCCGATGAAGCTGATATCGCCGGTGAGATTGTTGTACTTCGTAAAGCTGTAGTAGACGACGGCTATGAGGGGCCCCAGCACGAAAGCGGCGAATCCCACCATCTGCGGGGCGATGAGTACGTACCCGGCGAGCATGTCCCGCCGACGCCACCGCGGGGTCCGTTGCCGCCCGCCCCGGCGGGCCGGCCGCACCTTGAGAGGCACGGTGGCCCGCCGGGACACGGCAGGGGTCGGGGCCTTCTTTGTCAGGCTCACGATCCGGCCTTCAGCAGGGGCTCGATGGCGGTACAGACGGCACGGGTGACCTTGTGCGTATCGGCCTTCGGCTTCCATGCCGCGTCGAGGGCCGCCCGCGTCTTCTCGTTCAGCTCGGCGTACCCGCTATGGCCGGGGCGCACCGTGCCGGACTTCAGCGAATCGATGATGCTCTCTTGGAGCTGGTCCTTGCTGAGCAGCGGGTTGGTTCTGGCAAGGGTCTCGGCCGTCAGCAGTGAGGCGCGCGGCGGCGGGAAGAACTGGGCAAGTTCGGCGGTGTTCTTTTTGTTGGTGGCGAAGAGGAAGAACTGCTTGGCCAGTTCCTGGTTCTTGGCCTTGGCGAAGACGGCCAGGCCGGCCTGCCCGATCACCTGGTGAGCTCCGGCCGGTCCGGACGGCAGCGGTACGACGCCCCACTTCCACGAGACGTCGGCGAGCGGGCCGGCCTTGCTGACCTGGGTAATGATCATGCCGCTTTCGCCGGAGAAGAAGTCTGCCTGCTCTCCGGGCCCCGGCGTACTCCGGTCGGTGAAGGCCATCTTCCGGAAGAAGTCAATCGCCTCGACCATCTTCCCGTCGGAGAACCCGCAGTCGTTGTCGGACGTCCACGGTGCCGCCCCGTACGCGCTCATGATCGGATAGAGCCGGTCCCAGTGCTTGTAGTCGAAATCGTGGACGAGCAGGCCGAACCGTGCAGTCTTGGCATCGGTGACCTTCCTGGCCGCGGTGGCGAGCGCGTCCCATGTCCAGGCGTCTTCGGAGGCGAGCTTGGCCGGATCGTCCGCGTCGGCCTTGGCCAGGGCGTCGGCGTTGTAGAAGATCGCGAGGGGCGAGCTGGAGAACGGATACGCGTAGAGCGATTTGCCGCGCCGCCACTGGCTGAGCAGCGCCGGCTCCAAGTCGTTGTATCCGTAGCCGCTCTCCGCCTTCATGGCCGGAGCCATGTCGACGAGCGTGTCGGCCTCGATGAAGTCGGCCGCGTTCGTTTCCAGAATCCAGCCCAGGTCGGGCGGGTTGCCCGAGGCGAGCTGAGTGGTCAGCGCGGTGGTGTAGTCCATAGGGTTGAGCGATTCGAACTTGATGCTCTTCACCTTCGGGTTACTGGCTTTGAAGGCGTCCGCGATGCTGTTCAGCAGCGCCAGATGCTCCTTCACCGCCGTCCACACGGCGATGCGCAGATTGCCGTCGCCGGCTCCCGACCGACCGCCGCCGTTGCCGCAGCCGGCGGTGAGGGCAGCGGTCGCGGCAGCGGCCGCGGTCGCCGCGAGGACGGAGCGTCTCGATGGGTTCATTGCTGTAACTCCTTGCGATGTTTGGCTAGTAACCAGCTATTCGAGGCCACTGCAGCTCGACCCCGCCGCCGGTGAGACGGTCCTGGAAGTCGGCCAGGAGGCCGGGCGTGTTTCTGACGGCGCGCGGGGAGACCCGGCGCTCCAGGCAGAAGGCGGCCAGTGCACCGGCCGCCTCGCCGACGTTCCACTCGACGGGGTGCAGGCGGTAGCACCCATTGGTGATGTGTGTCGTGCCGATGTTCTTGGAGGCGGGGAGCAGGTTCTCCACACGCTGTGGGAGCAGCGCACCCAGCGGGATCCGGAACGGGCAGCACGCCACATCGAGGTAGTTGTCGCCGCCGGTGGTGGGGTGCAGGTCAATGCGGTACATGCCGATGCCCACCGTGTCGGGATACTCCACGGCACCCTTGTCGCCCCGTAACGCGATGGACAGGTCCTGTTCGACGACCGTGTACTCGGCGCGGATACGCCGTGACTCGCGGATGTACGGTGCCTGTGCCAGACCGTCGGCCGAGCCCGTGATATCGCCGCGCAGCCGCAGACCGGGGAAGCCGGTGCCGCCATCGGGCCGAGGAGCCTCGGTCTGCAGCCAGTACAGGTACGCGAAGGACAGTTCGCGAGCGGCCGCGAGGTGCTGCGCGGCATCGGGTACGTCGTAGACAGGACCGGCCAGGTAATCGATCATCGGCCAGTTGACCAGCGTGATGTCGCTGCTGTACGCGCCGTCGGTGAAGTTGCGCCGTGCCGCGATACGCCGGAACGTCCACAGGTTGCTGTCGCCGGCGCTGAGCCGCTGGTCCGCGACGACGGCCAGCGGGTCGTCGTCGGGATTCGGGGTGAAGCTGCGCTCGACGATCTCCTTGGTCCGTGGGTGAGGTGCGCTCAGGGAGAGCATCGGGCCGCCCCAGAAGTCCGGCTGGTAGGTGCGCCAGAAGTCGTATCGGGCCGGTTTGTCGATGGTGTGATCGCCGTCCACATGGTCCAGCGCGAAGCAGACCGAGGCGGCCTGCATGTTCAAGGGCTGCGCCGTGCCCGGGGCGCTCGGCTCACCGGTCTCGGACTGCGCCTCGAAGCCGGTGACGTACTCGGTACCGGTGAGAGGAAGCAGCTCGCCGGTCTCCGTCGCGTCGAGGATGTACGGTGCGGCGATGGTGATCTCGTCGCCATCTCCGCAGTGCCCCACCGTCACGGCACAGACCCGGTCGCCGTCGGTCTCGGCGGACACCGGTCGGTACGGCTGCAGCACGCGCAACCGCCCGCTGCCCCGGTACGGCGCGAGCATTGCCTCGATGACCGCCACCGCCACCTGCGGCTCGTGGCAGAGCCGACTGACGTGTCCGGCGCCCGGGTTGAGGTGGCGCCAGGCCTTGGACCGCTCGGTCAGCGGGTAGTGCCGGCGGTAGTAGTCGCGGATTCCGTCCCGCAGCGCCCGGTAGCCGGCGGTCACACCGAACTGCTCCACCCAGCTGGGCTCGTCCGGTGGGACGGCCTGGCTCGTCAGCTGGCCACCCAGCCAGTCGTACTCCTCGGTGAGCACCACCCGCCGGCCGGCGCGCAGGGCGGCCAATGCCGCCGCCACTCCGCCGAGTCCTCCGCCGATGACGAGGATCTCCGTTTCCATCCACGTTCCTTTCACTGTGCAGGTGCGGGCGCCAGGGTGGCGCCGGTGACGAGTTCGCAGGGCAGCAGTAGCTGCGGGGTCTCCGCGGTGCCTTCGAGGAGGTCGGTCAGCAGCGCGATGGACTGCCGGCCCATCTCCTCTCTCGGGATCTTGAATCCGGTGAAGTCCACATCGGCAGGTACGGGCGTGGTCGGATCGCCGAGAGTCAGGACCGACAGGTCCTCCGGCACGGCCAGGCCGCGCCGGCGCGCGGCAGCGACCAGATCCGCAGCGGTGGCGAAGTCTTCGACCAGGACTACCGTTGCGCGTGAGGCCAGCAACGCCGACAGCAACTCGTCGGGTTCGCGTCCGGGGGACAGCTCGTCGAGCGCGATGAGGGCGCCGGGCCCCGGTGCCGTCTGGGTGGCCTGCAGAAAGCCTTTCCGACGGTCTGCGGAGGACTCCACGTCGGTGGGGAGTCCGAGGTATGCCACGCGACGGTGGCCGCGGGTCACCGCCAGCTCGACGAGGCGGCTGACGGCCGTCGCGTAATCGGCGCCCACGTGAGGCACCGGGCCTCCGGCGTCATCGCGCCGGCCAACCGCCACGAAGGGGTATCCGTCGGCGACCATCCGCCTCAGGTCGTCGCGGTCGAGCGACCGGCCGAGCAGCAGGCAGCCGTCCGCCAGCCGGAGCCGATTGTCGCCCTCGAAGACACGCCGCCGACCGCCCGTCACCGATGTGCTGGTGAGCAACAGCAGGTCGCAGCCGACCTGTTCGGCCGCGCCCTCGATACCGACCAGGAACGGGTGGTAGAAGTCGCTGGTGGCGCTGGGGAAGACCGCCTCATAGGTGAAGACGCCCAGTATGCGGTTGCGTTTGTCAGCCAGCCGTCGTGCCACTGGATCGGGCACGTACCCGGATTCCCGGATCACCTTCAACACGCGCTCGCGGGTCTCCTCGGGAATCCGGATATCCGCGTCGGCCCGACCGTTGAGCACCAGCGACACGGTCGGCTGACTCACCCCGGCCAGCTTGGCAATGTCCCGCTGCGTGATCCGCCGCGCAGGGCGACCAATTGTCACTTGAGCCTCCGCTAATACGAATTATCTCGCCTCGGGACCAGTGTGAACCCTGTGTTTCAAACACGTCAAGACTTGGGGGCGCTGATAATGCGAATTAGTAAGTCGGGCGTCAACAGCTTCCGTTGGCAGCAGCTGAGCCGGGGGCAGGCCAGAGCGAGCGCCGGAGTGTTCCGTGGATGTCTGATTCGTTCCCGGGATGCCGTGGAGGGCGAGGGCGATTTCGCGGGTGAGGGATCCACGCCCCGGTGGTGAAGAGGCGCTTGAGCGCGTCGTAGCGGCTGATGCCCCACTTGGTCGCGGTCGAGTAGGACTGAGCGATGGCGAAGTCAGCCAGGCTCTGAAGGGTTCGCCAGCAGCCTCCGGAGGTGCGTTGCTGGACCTTGGCAGGTCTGCTGTCGCGCTCGGCTTGATTGTTGGTGAGGGGGACGGTGACAGTGCCGACGATGTCCACCGGCTGCGGCACCCCGTGTCCTTCCACGGGGTGCCGGGCCCTGCCCACGCTGCGCATGCTCTTGTGCTCCCACGGCCGTGCTCAGCAACTGCGCGCGGCGCACCGTTAGTTTCTGCAGGGACCGGCCGCTCACGCTCCGCTGCTGCCCGGTGCCGGTCAGCTGGCGTTCATCGACGTCGACTTCACTCACAAACGGTCTACGACCGCGCCAGGCATGGCGCTCGGGTCGGCCGGTTCAAGAGCGTACGCACGATGCGCCCCGGCGATGGCCCTGGCGGTACGCGTGGACGCAGCTATTCGACACCGCCTACCCGCCCCACCGGGCACAACCGGAATGGAACCCGTGGACACTCTGGGCAGACCAGCGGATAACCCGTGCCCGCACCCGGCCAACGGCACCGAACGCTGCCCTGCACAGCCTCAGGAAACCACTTCAAACCGGACCGGTAAATCGAGGCTCAGGCGACCGGGAAGCCAGACGGTGTTCACCGCGTCGGGCAGGGCTGAGGTTCCCGGTCCGCGCTGTGCTCGGCGTGCAGATGCGAGATCCAGATCGTATCCAGCTCATCCAGTTGGACGTGCCGTTGAAGCTGGGCCAGCGTCCCGCTGCCCGCGTCCATCCACACCCGTGTGTCGCCGCTGGACACCAGGTGGCCGGAGCAGGGATTGTCCCCGCTCGGATAACGCGTCGCACACCGCGTCGCACACCCCCAGAACGGTGAGACGGAGAAGCTCGGTGGTCATCCGGGGAGTCCAGAACGCTTGATCCACAGGTGTTGACGACCTTGATACTGCACCGGCGACTGGTCTGCGACTACGAGGGCCGCCCGGCCTCCTCGGAGTCGCGATGAAGCTCTTGTCCTGCGGGTTCCGCTCGACGATCTCGATGCCGATCGCGAGTGTGTGGCCGTGGGCTTCGCCTCGGTCTTGGCCGGGACGGTCGCCGGCGCGCGGGCAGGCGTCAGTCGGTGACGAGGTCGTCCGGGGCGGACCGGGCTAGTTCGGCCAGTGTGGCCAGCGCCTGGGAGAGAACGTCGGTCTGCGGGGAGGCGAGCCCCAGCCGGATCGCGTTGGGGGCGTGGTTATTTCCGACGGTGAACGCGGCGGCCGGCACCACTCCGATGCCGTGCCGGGCGGCGGCGGCGACGAAGGTGTCCGCGCGCCACGGGCGGGGCAGTTGCCACCAGCAGTGGTACGAGCGCGGGTCGCTCCGCACAGCGAAGCCGCCGAGGTGCCGGGCCGCGATCTCCTGCCGTACGGCGGCTTCCCGCTGCTTGGCCTGTACGAGCGCCTTCACGGTGCCGTCCTGCTGCCAGTGGTAGGCCGCCTCCAGTGCGAAGCGCATGGGGGTCCAACCCCCCGAGCGCAGCGACGTGGCGATCTCGCCCACCAGGAAGCCGGGCGCCACCACGAACCCGAGGGTCAGGCCAGGGGCGATGCGCTTGGACAGGCTGTCGACGAGGACGGTCTGCTCGGGGGCCAGAGAGGCGAGCGGCGGCACTTCGTCGTGGAGGAAGGCCCAGATGGCGTCCTCGATCGCGGGGATCCTCGACCGCAACAGGACATCGGACAGATGCTCCACCCGTTCCCGGGGCATGGTAATCGACAGCGGGTTGTGCAGAGTCGGCTGTACGTAGACGGCGTGCAGCGGGCCGCTGCGGTGGGCTTCCTCGACGGCCTCCGGGATCAGCCCTGCTGCATCCATGGCCAGGGGTACGAGGGTGATGCCGAGCCGCGTGGCGATGGCCTTGATCACGGGGTAGGTCAGTTCCTCGACCCCGAGCCGAGCGCCCGGTGGCACCAGGGCGGTGACGACGGCCGAGATGGCCTGCCGCCCGTTCCCCGCGAAGAGCACCTGCGCCGGGTCGGGGCGCCAGCCGCCACGCGCGAGCAGATCGGCGGCGGACTCGCGGACGGCCGGAACGCCGGCCGCGCCGACGGGCCGCAGCGCGTACCCGAGGACATCGGGACGCAACAGCCCGCCGAGCCCGTTGGCCAGCAGCGCGGCCTGCTCGGACACCACTGGATAGTTGAGCTCCAGGTCGATCCGGCTGCCTGCGGGTTCGGTGAGCGCGGGCGCGGATGCGCGGGGGACCGCGCGGACGAAGGTGCCGCGGCCCACTTCGCCGAGAGTGAGGCCCCGTCGGGCGAGTTCCTGGTAGACGCGGGTGGCGGTGGAGTTGGCGATGCCGTGCTGCTGGGCGAACTTGCGCTGCGGGGGAAGCCTGTCGCCCGGCCGGAGGATGCCGGCCCTGATCTCCTCGGCCACCGTGTCGGCGACGCTCTGATAGTCCTTCACGGCGCTCTCCTCTCGTCCACGTGCCTCCGCCATCCAACCACACAATTGCACCGAGTGCAATAATGCATATTGCATCGAGGTTTTGCAGGCAATATGCTCGCGGCATTGCTTCGAGCCTCGCCCGTGCACCGGGCTGGGGAACCCCTGTTTGGATGCGTCACGAGAGGGCGCGCGACCGCCGGAAGGAGTCCTGTCAGCAGTGAACACGACCGCATGGTCTCGGTCTCCGCTCGGCCGGACTCCCCTGCTGCTGCCCGACTGTGACCGGTGCGGATTCACCTCCTGCCTGGTAAGGCACGGTACGGTCGTCGGCCTGCTGCGGAAGTACGCGGCGGAGTGGCAGCGGGTCCTGACGGGGCCAGGGCTCGACGGCCGGCGCGTGGGCGTACCTCACTGGTCACCGCTGGAACACGGCTGCCACGTCCGTGATATGTGCCTCCTGTTCCACAAGAGGCTCGATGCAATTTTCGGAACCACACCGATTGCACCGGACCACCGCACCGCGCCGGATGTCGGGCCGGCCGCAGAACACCCGGACGTCGCCCGACGCTACCGCGACGAGGAACCGCGACAGGTGGCGGAGGAGCTGGGGTGGGCCGCCGAGGCCCTGGCCCGCCGCCTGGCCACGCTCACCGCCGACGACTGGGACCGCGACGGCACGGGCCTGGCCGACTCGCGACTCACCGTCGATTTCTTCACCCGTCATCTCCTCCACGACATCGCTCACGACCTCGCCGAGGTACGGCGCGGTGACCGCTCCGACGGGGCGCGTTGGGAGACGGCGGCGGGGCATAACAGCGAATGAGGGGTTTTCATGGTTGAACTGAGCGGGGTCCTCGGCGTGATGGTGGTGGCCCTCGGGATGGTGCTCACCCCGGGCCCGAACATGGTCTATCTCGTCTCACGCAGCATCACTCAGGGCAGGCGCGCCGGGATCATCTCCCTCGGCGGTGTGGCTCTGGGCTTCATGGTGTATCTACTGGCCGCGAACCTCGGCCTGTCGGTCGTCTTCGTCGCCGTGCCCGAGCTGTACTTCGCCGTGAAGCTGGCCGGCGCGGCATACCTCGCCTACCTCGCCTGGAACGCGCTGAAGCCGGGCGGCGTCTCCGTCTTCGCCCCGCAGGACGTCCCGCACGACTCGCCGCGCAAGCTATTCATGATGGGACTGATGACAAACCTGCTCAACCCGAAGATCGCCATCATGTACCTCTCGCTCATCCCGCAGTTCATCGACCTGGAGAAAAGCCACGTCCTCCTCCAGGGCATCACGCTCGGCTCGATCCAGATCGTGGTCAGCGTCGCGGTCAACCTCACCATCGTCCTGGCAGCCGGAACCATCGCCGTCTTCCTCTCGCGCCGCCCCTCCTGGCTCAAGGTGCAGCGCTACGCGATGGGCACGGCGCTCGGCGCGCTCGCCATCTCGCTGGCCCTCGACACCTCAGGTCCGGCCAAGTCGAGCTGACGGCACGGCACATGGGGAGCGGTCCGGTGCCGACCTGGGCTTTACCGCCCCAGGGACAGGAATTCCGCGTGTTCCTGAGAGGGGTGTTTCGCGGGTTGATGTCCGGTTCGTGATGTGGCTTGGGTGAGGTTGTGTGATCAGGCGCTTCGGGTCACGTTGCGGCCGGGCCTGGGCGAACAGGCCGGGTTCGGTCTCGGCCAGGATGCTTTTGAGTTCCGAGCGCATGCCCTCGATGCTCTTCGGTGCGAAGCCGAGATCGAGGGTCTCGTACAGGTCGCGGGCCCGCAAGGGCCACGCCGCCTCGGCGAAGACGGCGAGCTCACTACGACCTGCTCGCGCTCGCCCCCGATTACCGCATCGAGCGCTTCGGCACGAAACTCGGCGACCTGCGCGTCACCGTCGCCGACCGCTTCGAAGACGAGGAATTCGACGGCGAGTTCGCCGACCGGGCCACTGCCCTTACCTTGCCGAAATCGTCTCCGAGTACACCTCCCTAGCCTGCGGAAGGCCCCCGCGTCTCACTGCGCGGCGACGGGCGGCGTGATGGCGCGGTCGCGAACCGGCCCGTCTCCGTCGCTCTCGCCGTCACCACCGAAGGCCGACGGGGCATCCTCGGGCTGTGGGCCGGCGACGGCGCCAAGCACTGGATGCACATCCTCACCGAGATCAAGAACCGGGGCGTCAATGGTGTCCTCATGCTGGTCTGTGACGGGCTCAAGGGGCTGCCCGACGCGGTCGAGGCCGTCTGGCCCCGAACCACTGTCCAGACCTGCTGCGGAACTCCTTCCGCCATGCCGCCCGCCAGGACGGGACAAGATCGTCAAGGTCCTCAAGCCCGTCTGCACCGCCGCCACCGAAGACGCTGCCCTGGAACGCTTCGCGGAGTTCGCCGACGCATGGGACAAGAAGTACCCGGCGATCGTCCGGCTCTGAGAGAACGTGTGGGAGGAGTTCACTCCCTTCCTCCGCTTCGACACCGAGATCCGCCGCATCGTCCGCACAACCAACGCGATCGAGTCCGTGAACGCGCGGATCCGCCGGGCGGTCAAGGCCCGCGGCCGCTTCCCCAACGAGCAGTCCGCATGCAAGTGCGTCCACATGGCGATCACGTCCCTGGACCCCACCGGCAAGGGCCAGGCATGCTGGACCATGCGCTGGAAGACCGCCCTGAACGCCTTCGACATCACCTTCGACGGCCGCCTCTCAGCAGCCCGCCAGTAGCCTCCCGGCCCGTTCGCCGAGGGCCCGCACTCCGCGCAGGAGAGTGTTGTAAGTGCAGGTGTCGGGATGAAGCCGCAGGTAGGAGCCGCTGCGGAGCTTCTTGAACGGGTGCAGGATGCCAATGCCAGCACCCTGGTAACCCGCGTCCGCCAAGATGGGAAGTCCGTCGGCGGCCTTGTACAGGGCGACAGGCAGTGAGCGCGGGCAGCGGTGATGTCCGGCACCGAGCCCGGCTCGGCATCCGACACCCATAACGGAGTGCCGTCCGGGGCGGACAGGAACTGCACGTTCGCGCCGAACGCCTTGTGCTTCGCGGAGTACCAGGTGTCCACCTTGCCCTCGGCGTTCAAGTGGGTGCCGGCGACGCGGTCGGACTCGATCAGCGTGCCGTCCAGAACCACATGCGTCATGCCATCCCGGCGGCAGCGGTCCAGCACGTCGTGCGGGTTCGGGGCCTGATCGGCGAAGACGTCGAGCCTTCGTGCGGGTAGCGATAGCCGGTGGCCTGCGAGATGCCCGCGCCCCGAGCCAGGCAGTGCATGCACGCCCGGTCGCGGAACCAGCGCAGTATCAGCACCGCCTGACGGAACGGACCCAGCGCCCGCGAACCCTTCGGTGTGCCGGTCTGGAGCCGGTGACCTGCCAGCAAGCGGGCGACGAGCTCAACGACATGGCGAGGGACATCGAGGATGGCAGCATAGGTGACCAACGTGAAGCCTCTGGTTCAATGGACGTGATCTTCGCGGACCCGTCCTACCAGGGGCTTCACGCCTGTCCACAGCCCTCACGCCCCAGCGAGATCATTTCGTTGAGAAAACCTTACTGTCATCTTGGGGACGTCCTGCCTCTGCCATTTTGGTGATGCCTACCTGTGAGCACCGCCTGGCACGAACACCGACTGGCGTCGGGTCAGGCGGTAGTAGGAGTTCTGGAACTACGGGTTGGCGGACCCTCGCGCGGCGGCGAAATCACCGGTTGCGACGGGAGAGCGGGCTACGCCCGCCCCAGGACGGACCGCAGCATCGTCAGCAACACCTCGCCGCCGGCGGCGAGCTGTGCGTTCGCCTCGTCGGCACCGGCGTTCAGGATGTCGACGGTGTTTTTCAGGCCGTCGAAGGCGCCGACGAGAACGGTGGCGAGCAGGGTCGGGTCGATCCAGATCGTTGCGTCCGCCGCCCGCTGGGCGCCGCGGATGACGTCGGCGACGTCGTCGATCCAGGTCCGGGTCAGCTGGGCTGCCAGCGGGCGGGTTTCGGGAACGTCCGCCATGTCCTGGATCAACCGGGCGATGACCCAGGCGTCCGGGTCGTCGCGGTGCAGGTCGAGCATCGTCGGGAGCAGCGCTTCGAGCCGATCGACCCCTTCCGGCGTCGCGGCCAGTCTCGTGCGGACGAGGTCGAGCCACTGTGCGTGCTTGGCGGACAGAACCGCGATCGCGAGCGCTTCCTTGCTCTCGAAGTGGAAGTAGACCGAGCCCTTGGTGAGTCCACTCTCCATGACGACGTCCGCCATCCGGGCACGGTCGTAGCCGAGTCGCGCGAACACTCCGGCGGCCGCCTCCAGGATGCGGTCGCGGGAGGCGGCTCCATGGGCGGTGGGTCCCGGCGGGCGGCCGACCCCCCTTGCAGAGGCACTGTTCCTGATCGCGCTTGCCATGGTGAGCATGATACTGGATAATTAAATAGACCAGCATGCAGGTTTAATTAAGGAGGCTTGAGATGTTCATCGACGACTTCGCTCGCGCGGCCGAGGCCGCTGTCAATCACCACAGCATCGACGAAGTGACCGCCCTCTGGCGTGAACCGGCCCGGTACGACTCGCCCCTGACCGGTCCCCAGGAGGGGATCGATGCGCTCGCCGCCCGCGAGTCGGCGCTCTTCGCGGGCTTCAGTGACCTGAGGGCGAGCATCCGTCCGCTGGGCCAGGACGGCCTCACCGGCTCGATGCTGGTCCGCTTCGAAGGCACACATGACGGCGAGTATGGGGCGCTCGCGGCCACCGGCAACTCGATCGTCATCGAGATGGCGGCCGTCATCACCTTCGATCCGGAGGGCTACGTCGTCGAGGAGCGGGTCTTCGTGGACAGTGCGACCGTGGTCGGCCAACTCACGCGCCACTCCGCCTCCCAGGACTGATCGAGCCGTGCTGGGTACGAGCGGGACTCTTTCCGCTACTGGATCGACGAGGACGGCGACGGCTGCCCCGAGGCGGTCAAAGCGCCGGAGCAAGGGGCGCGGTGCGCGCTGACCGGGGGTGAGTGGCGGTCGCACCACGACGAGGTCACAGCCGGCGTGCGCCCGTGCGTGTGGCAGCGGCGGCTGTCCAGTGCCACGACGTCACCGGACAGGGACTCATCACCGACGTGGCGGTCAAGCGCAAAGTCCGCAACACCATCGCCCTCATCAACGCCGGCAAGCCCGGATACGACATCTACGCCTTGAACGCCCAGCACGAACGAGGACTCCGGACCGCACCACTCAGATGGTCCGCACCGTCCGGGGGCTTGCCCGTCAGCGCGCCCGCGGTATCGGAGCCTTGCACAGCCCACATCGTGCCGGTAGCGGGCACGGCCGCGCCCGAGATACCGGGGAAGACGCGGGACATGGCGTCCGGCGGTTTCCACCAGCCACTCGTCGCCCATCGGCGGGTGTGGTCCGGGGCAGACCGATCCCGCTGTCGAGGTCAAAGCTGAGCGACAGATCCGTGACCGCCTGCACGAGCCGGCAGAGTACTTCGGGGACGGCTGCCAGGCGCTGCAGGAGCTGCGTGCCAAAGCTGCCACCCAGGTGCGGGCGGCCTCAGGTGACGCTGCCCGGTCCAGAGCCCTGCAACGCCTCGTAGCCGAACGGGCCGGACTCACGACGATCACGTGCCCGCAGCCACGGCCCGCAAGATGGGCCGTACCGCGTGAGTGTGGGAGATCAGCCGGTCGTGTCGATGAATTCTGTTGACGCCTTCGCCTCTTCCAACCTGAAGTTGCAGGTCACGGGGCTGGTTAGGACGAGGGGCTCGGGCTGGTCGGGGCCTTGATCGTCAGCAGGTGATCGTCCGTCAGCGGGGGATTTAGCCGACACCCGGATCGTGCTGCTCTTCAGCGTGTCCTACCAGAGGGTGGACGGTCCCGCCACGACCCAGCCAGCGTCGGTAGGCTTTGACCCAAAAGCCCAATGAAACCTCGATTATCTGCGCGCGGTAGGTGACCTCGACATCGAAATGGCTGCCGGTGTGGCCCCAGTTGAAGTCCCCGAGATCGAGTTCGCAGAGCCAAGACAGGTCCTGCTTCCACTGATCGGCAGCAAGGCTGCAACTCATCTTGTCCGCATCGGCGCTCGCGCCGACCGCGCCGGCCCATAGCGACTTGAGCACATGCCGGACCGATGAGTGATCGACGAGCTGTTCGGCCTCAGGGATCTCCCCAGCTCGGAGCAGATTGAAGTAGCGGCAAACGACCGCTTCGACGTCGATCTTGGCAGGGTGCTCCGTCCAGATCTTCACCGCGAGATCATAAAGGTTGGATGACCGCCACTGAGTGGTCACCCTGAACATCGCGGGCGGTGGGGGCTGGCGTGGGGCGGGGCTGCGGTGCTTCCCCGAGCAACATGCCTCGTCCACGCCTGCCCCGTGACCTGCAACTTCAGGATGAGAGTAACGCCGACATTGATTCCTTTCCAACCTCACGCTGATACGGCGAGCTTGAGGGTGAGGATGGCCTTGACCAGCTGCTGGTTGCACTCGTGGGATGCGGTGGTTCTGGTAGTGCAGATCTTGAGAATGGGGGCTGTGTTGGCCGATCTGCGTTCGCTCGCTGGGGGACTTGTTAGCGTCACCGTATGAACGACGAGATCACGGCCAGGGTCGGCAGCCAGTTCTACTCCTTCGACGGCCGGGTGCTGGAGGTCTTCGGCGGCAGCGTCACCCACCGCTTCCATGTGCGTCATATGCACTTCCGTGTCACGGGCCCGGACCGCAAGGGGAGGAGGAGCGTCGAGATCTGCCACGGTCGGCTGGAAAAGCGGGGGATCCGCCATATATGGCATTACTCCGCTGCGGAGTGGGGCAGCCTGACCGGTCTGGCCCAGCTGCTGGACACGGTCCAGGCCGCCATCGACTCGGTGTCAGAGAAATAGGGAAGGTGTCCCCGATATCGAGCCCGGTCAGGTCTGTATTCCTCAGGCGGAACTGCAGTCGCAGCGAATGAGATGCCGGGCTGTCCGAGGTCGTCCGGTGCGAGGTCGGGGCGCAGTCGGTGCCAGGAGGGGTGTCGCGGCAGTTCCGCGCGGGTCCTGGTCGTGCAGCGGACCTCGCCGGCCAGGCGCGGCAGCACACCGCGCTGGTCACGTCCGGTGCCTGGTCGAAGGGGCACTCGTCGATCGCGGCGACGTTGAGCAGGCCGACGAGGGTGGTCCCCACATGCTCGCGGGTGTGCATCAGGTCGGGTTTCGACGTGATGCTTCACAGCCGCCGGACGCGCAGCACGCCGGTCAGCATCGGCAGAGTGAACTCGCCGCAGGCGGTCTCCGGTCTACCGGCGAGGAATGCGCGGATCCGGCTCAACGTGGCCTGTCGTTCCTGTTCCGGCATGACCAGCATCCCCGCGCGCGTCGCGATGGTCGCGACGAGGGAGTTGGCGGTGCGGCACTGCCCGTGCGGGAACTCGGCCTGCTCCGGCGAGCCGAACCGGGCGGCCACGCCGGTCTCTGTCTTTGGGAGGTGTATGCCGGCCGTCTCGGCGCGCCAACTGGTGGGCGTGTCACGCGGGCCGATGGCCGCGCTCCCGCTGATCCGCGCGAGTCCGGCAACCCACTGGACCTGGTCGTCCATGAGATTCCACAGGCCGGCCAGAATGCCGTTGGGCGCGAGGACCCTGGCGATCTCGGGTCCCGCGACGGCCATGTCGAACCAGTGCATGGCGTTGCCGGCCAGTACGGCATCGACAGAACCGTCCGGCAGCGGGATTGCCTCAGCGCTACCCGAGAGGGCACGGACAGCCGGCAGCGAGCGGCGCAGCTCGGTCAGCATCGCCGGGTCGGGCTCGACCGCGATGACGTCGGCACCCAGCGCGACCAGCGTGGCGGTGAGCTTGCCGGTGCCGGCGCCCAGGTCGAGCACGCGCGGGCCGGGCGCCGGCTCGAGCGCCCAACGCACCGCGGCATGCGCGTAGTCCGGACGGTGCTCGTCGTATGCGACCGCTGCCGTGCCGAACGACGAGCTGAGAGGAAGCTGGTCATCTTGGTCCATGCGATCAACGTATCTGTGCTGCTGCAGGTCGGCCACCACGCCTCACCACTCCGGCGGCGGCCGCCCGATAGCGCACCAGTGGCCCTCACGCTCCCTGCTTGAGGCCGAACGACCGTAACGGCCCACCAGGAAACCATCGGGCACCAAGAGAGTTCGAGGCTCCGTCCCGTTCCTGGCCAAGATCCCCAACTGAACACCTCCGCCTGTTGCTGACTCTGTCAGGTCGACACAGCTGACTGCCTGCACGAATCCCGGTATCGGACCATCTGCATGCAACAGAACAGAGTTTGAGAGAGAACAGCGGCGCTGTCCGCCACGGACCGGGACTGCAGGGTCGTGGTCCCGTGGCCCGGCGGGAAGACCATGGCTCCCTGCCCGTCTGCCTTCACCTTGCGAACGCCCAGTGGTCTTCGGCGGCTGCGGGCGGCAGGGCGCCCGCAGTGGCGGGCATCGGAGGGATCCCCGGCAAGCTCACCATGACCGCTGCCCCCGCCTGCTCAGGACGCGCTGCGCTGCCTCGTGGTCGTCTTCTTCGACGCGGGCTTCTTGCGGGACTGCATCGTGTCCACGGTGGAGTCCTGGCCGTGCTCGCCGCGGCTCTCCTCGGCCGCCTTGACGGAGGCGTTCAGAGCGGCGATCAGGTCCACGATCTTCCCGGATTCCGGTCACTTGCCCTCGGTCTTGCCCTCGGTCGGCTCCGGGATCTCCCTCCCCTCAGACTTCACTTCGATCAGCTCCTCCAGGGCACGTGCTACTCGTCCCGGCCACCGTCATCGACTCCCAGTCGGTCGAGGCCGCCGAGACCGTCGGCCGCGACTCGCGAGGCTGTTACGGAGCGAAGAAGACATCCGATGCGGAAGAGTCGTCAAGCCGCCAGGGTGAGATGGGCTACTTGTGGCGTCGGGAAGGCGATGTTCTCGTCGAAATGAATGCGTGCGCCGGGTGAGGCAGTGGTGGAGGCAGCCGATCATGCGGTTGAAGAGGTTGCTCTGGGCTGCGGTGTGCCGGTCGCCGGCCTCGCGGCGGCAGTCGTAGTGGGCCCTCGCTCCGGTTGAGTGGGATACAGGGGCGGCACCCGCGTATGCCTTCATGCCCCTGGCGTCCGCGAAGCGGGAGCGGTCGTCGCTGATCTCGGCCAGGACACGGGCGCCGCTGAGAGGGCCGAGGCCGGGGAAGCTGGTGATGATCTCAGCGTCGGGGTGGTCCTCGAAAGCGTCGGTGGTGGCTTCGGCGAGGTCTTCGGCGCTGATACAGGCGGCGTCCAGCTGGCGCAGGAGCGCGAGGGCTTGTCGTCCCATGGCCTGTTCCATCAAGGGGAGTTGGCGCATCCGTGGCGCTCTGAGAGCGGTGTGGAGCCGCTCGACCTCCGCGTCGATCGTGTTCTTGCGGCCAGCCTTCTCCACCAGGGCCCGCAGCTGGGCGCGGGTGAGCGTGGCAGCCTGCTGCGGGGTCGGTGCCGCGGCCAGGGGAATGCGGGCAATCGGGTGGAAGATGCCCTCGCGGCGGTGACTCACAGCGGCCAGGTAGCCGGGGAAGTACTCGCGTAGGTGCGACGTCAGCTTGTTGCCGTCCTGGGTGCGGTCCCAGACCGCGTTCTGCTGGGCGCGTGCGAGCACGGCGACGGCCTGGACGAGCTCGCTGTCGGCGGGGAGCTGGCGGTGGGCGTCGGCGTCGGTGCGGAGAATGTTCGCCAGTACCAGGGCGTCGAAGTGATCCGACTTCTTGCGTGCGACGGTCCGGCGGTCGCGGTAGCGTGCCGCGGCCATGGGGTTGATGGCGTACACGGGGCGGCCGGTCGAGCGTAGTGCGGCGACCAGGAGGCCGTGCGAGGTCTCGATGGCCACCGGGGTGGGGTTCTCCGCGGTGTCGCCGTGTTCGGCGAGTAGCTGGAGAAGCTCGTGCAGGCCGTCGATGGTGTCGTCGATGCGGGCGCGGGCCTTGAGCGTGCCCGATTCGTTCACGACGGCTATGTCGTGATGGTCGCTGGCCCAGTCGATGCCGCAGAACCCTTTCACTTGCTCCAGCTCTCTCATCTGCTTCCTGCGTTTTGGCTGTTCGAAGCCGTGCAGGGCATGCGTCAGCCTTCCCCCGCCGGATCTCGGAACGCGGATCTTCTCCAGCACGGCAATGAACTCGGTGCAGTCCGCCCGCTGACCCGGAGTCCCCTCAGAGCCGGCGGCGTCCGGTCAGGTCCTGCCACCCCTTCCGGGCGTCGTCGAGAGCCGCTCGTGCTCGCGGGAGCTGTGAGATCGGCACTGTGGCGGGCGCGTGTCTTCTCCAACCGCTCTTGTGGCACTTCTATCGGCTCTGTCGCCTTCTGGGCCTCACCCAACTCGGCTTCGAGCGTGCGGATGTCCCCGGCGCGCCTTCCACTCAGGTGCTGCGACGCAACGGCCCGCTCTGGATCTGCACACTGAACCGGCGCATCGCATCCTCGGGAATCTCCTCGCCCTTGTAGCGCTCCATGCGTTGCCGCCCGTCCGGCTGCGTCAGGTACAGGTACGAGACGTGCGTGGACTTGGCGAGCTCGAACCGGACTTGCATGCCTGCCAGTTGCAATTCGTCGTCGGCGATGAGGACCGAGTGGGACTCTCTGCTGGAGCACGGCCAGTTCAGTCTGCAGACGACATTGGCTCCTCCAGCCCGGCGGGCCCCGACCGACGCTTCCTCATGCTGGGTGGTCCCTTGAGCGCTGTGGAGCTGGAGGTCCTTGCGGGACGGCAACTCGCGTTCCTCACGGTCACGCAGGATCTTCTTCACCCGATTACTTGCCGAGCGCCACTTCTTCGCCCTGACAGCGGCCTCCTGGCGCAACGGGTCGACGATCTCGTCATCGGCGCCCAGCAGCACCCGCGCCACCGCGATCCGCTGCTCCTTGCTCTGCCTGCCGAGATAGTCGTTCGGCAGGTCCCGCTGACGCACGTAAAGCCACGGGATCAGCAGATCGAGAGTGACGCGGGTGGCTCCCGCGTGCAGCCGGGGGATACCGAGAAGGTCCTGAAAGGTGTCGTCGGCAGACCTGCAGGAATCGCGGCGCGCCCGGACGCCGACGGTCCTCACCGTCCGAATCACAAAGGGGTCGTACGTAGGCTGACGGCCCTTCATGAATGATCGAGGCTGGATGTTCGGTGTATCAAAACCGTATGTTTTTGCCTGCAATTGAAATTCATGGCCGCGTCGAGCCCAGGTGTATATGGTCGGAGAATCTCGTTCAGGTGATTTCTCATCGGGATCTCCGGGCATGGATGGCTGGTTCCGTAAGATGCTCGTTCAGTGCCGATGCGCTCGTGATGGCGAATTGGCTTGCTGGCGCTGTATTTCGACTCAAGGGGAAAATTGTGATTTCAAGAACGAGGAACGTTGCGCGCACCATGGCAGCGGCGCTTGCCGCGGCCGTCGCGTTCACCATGGCCGGGCCGGCCGGAACGGCGTCCGCCATCGACCACGTCACCTGTGACCCCGACGCGAATTTCTTGAAGATCTGGTCGCACAACGGTAGTGGGCGTGACAGCGTGGACTGCTACGCGAACCGCGGGAAGACGGACTTCGGCGGGTGGTGGATCGACCAGATCTCGACGGGGAACAACGACGTGAAGTACTACGACGCCAATGGTGATGTGGTGAAAATCCCCCGGTGGAGTAATATCAAATATTCGAACGTGCCGAAGGTCAAGGCCATCGAAATCCTGTAAGGGCTTCTCCCGGGGACGTTTCGGAGCCCCGGTGGGTGATGATTCCGCAGGCAGTGGCAGGGCGAGGAGTCCGTGCTGGCCCGTCATGGATGCAACGAAGCTTCGGTCTAACGGGGCGACCTCCCCAAGTCGCTCCGAATCGCCGGAGCTTCGGTGTATCGCCGGTCTGCGGCTGTCGGCCCCGTCGGCAAGCTGATGGCCCTTGGCCTCTATCTTTCATGCGGCTCGCCAGTTCAACGGGCGGGCCGTTTCGGCTTGTTCGGAGGGCAGAGGTCAGTCTGCAGCGCACATCACGACGCGTATTGACCGCTCGGGTTGAGTGGTCGAGGAGGACGCCACCGCACATGGCCCGAAGTGGCGACCTGGCCCGCCATGCTCCAGCCGTGCTCCTCCCAGTACGGGTGGGCGCTGATCAGGCAGGACAGCCGGATCAGCGCCCGTCGTAGCTCGACCGCCCCGACAGCGAGCCGGTTGCCGATGCGGATCTGGCGGCGCTTGGGGGTCGATCAGGCCGTCAGGGGAACGGAAGGGTGATCGTCGGTCGGTCGGGCCATGGGCAGGGCGGACGCGACTGCGCGTAGGCCGCCCAGGCCGCGCATCGAGGTTCGGGGCGCCCCGCGGGTGTGCTCCGCGGGGCGCCGAGGCGGGACGGACGACCGGGGCCTGCGGCGGTGCGCCTGAGATACGGAGTGTCCCGGGGAAGGTCACGCTTGCGAAGGGCGTGGGCGGACAAGGCGGCGGGTCATGGGCATCGTCATCGACCACGACGTGCCGCTTGCGGTCGTTGGTCAGCTCGGGGCCGTCGAAGCCACGGCTGTCGGATCCGACGACGGCGTCCGTCCTGACCCGACTGGGAGTCGATCACACCGGCGCTAGGCTCCGGATCCAGCCCCGCCATCTCGCGGACCTTGTCGCGCAGCCGGTCGTGGAACTCCCGGGTCAGGCCCAGGTTGCGCCGACGGCGGCAGAACGCGTATCAGTTTTCCGTGAGGGACTGGGCCGCACACAGGACCCGGCGATCCTCAGGGCGATGCTCGATCAGGCCGGTGCACTGCGCACGGCGGAAGCACGCGGCGCGGCCCCGCAGTTGGAGGCATGGGTTCCCGACAACGCCGAGGAACTGCTGGATACCGCCACCAGGAAGTTCCGGGAGACGTTCGATTTCTACTGCACCCCGCGCGGCTACCACCCCCGCGCGAACCAGGGATTCCGTCCCCACTCGCGATGAAGGGTTGTCGTGGGCGTGGACTCCGCAGGCAGTGCGGCCATGCGGCGAGCTCGGTTTGCGTGGCCGTGATCCTGGTCAGCCGGTCTTGGTCATGAAAGGGCCGCCTTCGCCGAATGCGAGCCGCGCGAAGTTCTCACCGATGCGGCGGTGTCCTGCGGGATCAGGGTGGACTTCGTCGGGCAGCGGCATTTCGGCATAGTCCGTCTCGCCGTAAAGGCCACGGCCGTCGAGGTAGTGCAGGTCCGGGTCGTCGGCCGCCCGCTGTTCGACGATCTGGGCAAGTTCGTCGCGGATGACGTTGAGCGTCAGACGCCCGGCTGCGCGTTCGGCTGGATCGCCCGTGGCCTTGAACCGCAGGGTCCTGCTGTCGAAGTCGGGCATGAGCGGGCCGGGGGTGTCCTCCTGGACCGGGCACAGGATGGGGGACACGACCAGCAACGGTGTTGTCGGATGCCCCTCGCGGATGGTGTCGAGGAAGCCGTGGACCGCAGGGGTGAAGGCGCGCAGGCGCATCACATCGCTGTTGACGACATTGATGCCGATCTTGAGGCTGATCAGGTCAGCGGGAGTGTCCCGCATTGCGCGAGCGGTGAACGGATCGAGCAGCGCGCTGCCACCGAACCCCAGGTTGACCAGTTCCACTCCGCCTTGGGCGGCTGCCAGGGCCGGCCAGATGGCGGTCGGATGGGTGGCGTTCGAGCCGTGGCTGATGGAACTGCCGTGGTGCAGCCACACCCTTCGCCCGCTGTCCCGCGCCGGTTCGACCGGGGCGTCGGTGCGCAGGGCGATCAGCTCGGTGATCTCCGTATGCGGGAGCCAGATCTCGACGTCCTTGTCACCCGTCGGCAGACCGGTGAACCGGGCGGTACCGGCAGGTCCCTCCGACAGCTCGGCGGACTGGGTGGTCATGTCGATGATCGTGCGGACGTTACCGCCGGCCACCGTGGCCTGGGCAGCGAGACGGCCATTGACCAGCAGGTCGTACACGCCGTCCGCCGGGGCCGGGAATCCTCGGTAGACCCGCTTGGTGGGTAGTGTGTCCAGCTCGATAGTGGTGGCCCGGGTGCGGAAGGCCAACCGTACGCCGGAGGGCTGGCCCTCGGCCACGGCCAGTTGGTTGTCAGGGATCTGCCGACGTGCCCGGGCGGGCAGCCGATGCGGCAGCAGACCGTGCGCGGTCGTTTCCACGTCGAGGTGACCGCGCAGGATGTCCGCGGTGACAGGTGTGGTGATCCAGTCGTGCTCAGTTTTCATTGCCTCAGCCTGGTGATCAAAATTTCCGGATTTTCATTTGCGCCGGTGCGCGGAGCGGCGGACTGTCTAGGGAGGTGCGGCCCTCATCCGGTCAGGGTGTGGCGCGGTTCCGTAGCAGAGCGTCGAGGGAATCCACGATCCAGACCCAGGATTCCTGCGCGTCGGGGGCGCTGTGCTCGAAGCCTCCGGCCAGCTCCAGGCTGACGTAGCCGTGGAAGACGCTGCCCAGCATCCGGACCGCGTGCGTCTGGTCCGGTTCCGCCAGGTCGTATCCGCGCAGGATGGCCCGCGTCATCTGTGCGTGCCTGACGCCGGCGCTGGCGGCCGCCGTCTCCGGGTCGAGCCTGAAGCGAGCGGCGGCGTAGCGGCCGGGGTGATGCCGGGCGTAGTCGCGGTAGGCATCTGCGAAGGCGGCCAGGGCGTCCTTGCCGGCGCGCCCGGCCAAGGCGGCGGAGACCCGATCGGCGAGCTCCTCCAGGGCGAACAGGGCGATCCGGGTCTTGAGGTCCTGGGAGTTCTTCAGATGCGAGTACAGACTCGCGACCTTGACGTCGAACCGCCGGGCGAGCGCCGAAACGGTCACCTTGTCGAAGCCGACCTCGTCGGCCAGTTCCGCTCCCGCCCGGGTCAGACGCTCCGGGGTCAGTCCTACTCGAACCATAACCTGCCTCCTATCCAGCGACAGCTATTATGTATTTGCCCTAAAGCTTTTAGGCAAATTAGCGTGTCGCTCATGAAGTCGCTGACTGAGCAAGAGATTCGTACCGCGTTCGTGAACTGCACCAAGGGTGAAGCGAAGCGCCTGTCCCTCCCCCGCGACTTGGTTGAGCGGCCCTGGGACGACCTGGACTTTCCTCGGCTGGCGCGACCCCCAGGCCCCCGACCGGGCCTACCTCGCCATCGAGCTGGACGGCCGTCCGGTGGCGCTCGCGCTGCGCTGCCCCAGCCCCGGCTCCTGGGAGATGCGGCGCAGCATGTGCTCGATGTGCCTGACGACCCATACCGGAGGCGTCTCGCTGATGGTCGCCGCGAAGGCCGGCAAGGCCGGGCAGCAGGGCAACTCCGTGGGCGCCTACATGTGCAGCGACCTCGCCTGCTCGTTGTACGTGCGAGGCAAGAAGAACGCGGGCGCGGGTGCGCGGCTTCCCGAGTCGCTCACCGGGGAGGAGAAGATCCAGCGGGCCGTCGCGAACCTCACGGCGTTCATCGCCAAGGTCACCACATGAGGCAACCAGCCTCGCGCGTCACACCTGACCGTTCTGGATGTGAGGCGGCGGCCGAATGAGCCCTGTCCGGCGGTCTTCTGCGGTATTGCATCCGGACGGCGACGCTGTCCGGGACGCCTGGCTCGTGTACTGCCCGGGCTCAAGTGGTCGTCGCAACACCGGCTTCTTGGACCATGAATAGATGTTCGTTGAGGGCTTCGGCGGGTGTCTTCCAACCGAGGGTCTTGCGGGGCCTGTTGTTGAGTGCGAGAGCAACGGCCGCGAGTTCGTCGGTATCCCATCGCGACAGGTCGGTGCCCTTCGGAATGTACTGGCGAAGGAGTCCGTTCGTGTTCTCGTCGGTGCCCCGTCGCCAGGGGCTGTGCGGGTCGGCGAAGTAGACCTGCAGCCCGGTGTCGATGCGGAGTTGGGCATGCTGGGCCAGTTCTTTGCCGCGGTCCCAGGTCAGCGAGCGGCGCAAGTGCTCGGGCAGCGTGGTGATCGTGGCGGCGATCGCGTCTTTGCCTCGGCGCCGCGGCCGGCCAGGGCCGGGCCGTTCTTCACACGTGGTTCGACGCCGACCGACGTGCCGGCGGAGGTCGCCGACTACCTTGCTGACCAACTCGGTATCGCGGACGCGTCGGTGCTGAAGGCGTACGGCGAGCGGGAGAACACCCGGCTGGATCACGTCCGTGAGCTGCGGCGGGTCCTGGAAGTGCGGCTGCCGAGCGCTGCTCTTGAAAAGGCGTGGCTGCCGGGCAGTCGTGATGCGAAAATCAGTCCGCAACTTGATCCACATCCGCGTCCCGGAGGTCCGCATGGACGTCACCTCGCTGCTGCCGTTGACCACGGCCCGGTTGTCGCTGCGTCTGTTCACTCCCGGCGACGCCGACGACCTGTACGCCTACCAGAGCCTGCCGAGCGTGGCGCGCTACTTGTACCGGCCGGCGCACACGCGTGAGCGCAGCGAGCAGGTTGCCGCCGAGCGCGCGGCGCAGACGGCCTGGCGCGCCGACGGGGACAAGCTGGCGCTCGCTGTCTGCCGACGCGATGAGCCCGGCGTCCTTGGCGAGGTGAGCCTCGCCCTGGCCGATGCCCGTGCCGCCCAGGCCGAGATCGGCTGGACTCTCGACCCAGGTCACCAGGGGCACGGCTACGCGACCGAGGCGGCCGCGGCGCTGGCCGGGTTTGCCTTCGACACGCTGGGCGTGCACCGGCTCTACGCACGGCTGGATGTGGAGAACACCGGGTCTGTGCGGGTCTGTGAACGCCTCGGGATGCGCCGGGAGGCGCATCTGGTCGAGAACGACCTCGACGGGGATCGCTGGGGCAGCGAGTACATCTACGCGGCGCTGTCCGCGGATCTTGGCGGTCGATCAGGCGATTGAGCTCGACGCCGCCTCCTGTTCGTGATCTTCCATATGGAAGAATCCTGGTATGTCTGGTGGGGATGGCCTGTTCGAGGTGGATCCGGCGGCGGTGGTGAAGCCGGAGACCGCGCCGACGGTGGCGGTGAAGAAGACCTTCCGGGCGTTCGTCCCCGATCAGATACTGATGCCGCCGCCGTCACTGGATGAGTGGCTGCCCGAGGGGCATCTGGCCCGATTCGTGGCCGAACTGGTCGAGAGCGCATGGCCCGCAAACTGCACACCAAACCCGCACGCGCCGCCTACGCCCAACGCAAAGCCATCGTCGAACCGGTCTTCGGGCAGATCATGACCTGCCAAGACGGCCGCAGGCTCCTGCTACGCGGCGAAGCAGGCGCCCGCGCAGAATGGCGGCTAATCGCCGCATGCCACAACCTGCGAAAGATCTTCGGGCAGGTTGGAACCCCCGGACTGGCCGCCGCCCGAGCCTGAGCGCCCAGGCGGCAGCATCACCCTCCACTGCAACCACACCCCGCACCCGCCCCGACACCGCCGACAAACCCCAGACCGCCAGAGATCCGACCACCAACCCTCGACGGCTTGCTCGTTACCGACCCACGCTCCCAGTGTGATGCGCCGCAAATCATGAGGGTAAGTTGCTACCCTTTTCTGGTGTCGCATCCTGGGCCTTCCGCTGTGTCGATCACGCTGTCCGAGGTCGAGCGTGCCGAGTTGGTGCGTCGGGCGGGGTCGTGGGACCGGAGGGCGGCCGAGCGGGCCCGGATCATTCTGGCGTGTGCTGACGGTATGTCGAATGCTGCTGTCGGGCGGCTTGTTGAAGTCCAGGCCAGGACGGTGGGCAAGTGGCGTCGCAAGTTCGCGGCCGAAGGACTGGCCGGCCTGCAGGATGCGGGCCGTATCGGTCGCCCGAAGGCCGACCTGGTCCTCAGTGACGGCGAGCGGGCCCGGTTGGTGCGCTGGGCAAGGCGTGCGAAGACCGCGCAGTACCTCGCGCTGCGGGCCGAGATCGTGCTGCGCTGCGCGGAGGGCGGACGAACTGGCAGGCCGCGATGGACCTGGGCATCGACGAGTCGACCGTCGAGCGCTGGCGGGCCCGGTTCGTGGAGCGGCGGCTGGACGGGTTGCAGGACGGGCCGCGTCCCGGCAGGCCTCCCTCGATCCTTCTCGACCAGGTCGAGGACGTACTGGTGGCGACGTTGGAGTCCGCGCCGGGCCGGGACACCCACTGGTCACGGGCCTCGATGGCCGCGCGCACGGGGCTGTCGAAGTCGACCATCGGGCGGATCTGGAAGAAGTTCGGCCTCAAGCCCCCATCTCCAGGACGCCTTCAAGCTTTCCACCGACCCGCAGTTCGTCGCGAAGGTCGTCGACGTCGTCGGCCTGTACCACCATCCGCCCGAGAAAGCAGTCGTGCTGTGCGTGGACGAGGAAAGCCAGATCCAGGCGCTGGACCGGTCCCAGCCGGTGCTGCCGATGATGCCGGGCATGCCCGAGCGGCGCACCCACGACTACTACCGGCACGGCATCACCAGCCTGTTCGCGGCCTTCAACATCGCCGACGGCAGCGTCATATCGGAACTGCACCGCCGCCACCGGGCCATCGAGTTCAAGAAGTTCCTGGTCACGATTGACAAGGCCGTGCCCGTTGGCCTCGGCATCCACCTGGTCTGTGACAATTACGCCACCCACAACACCGCCGAGATCAGGACGTGGCTCGGAAAGCACCTACGCTTCCACGTCCACTTCACCCCCACCGGCTCCTCGTGGATGAACCAGGTCGAGCGGTGGTCCGGCCTGCTGACGGACAAGCTCATCCGCCGCGGGGTGCACACCTCAGAAGCCGTATCTCAACCGAACGTGATCGCTTGATTTCTGCTGGTCAGGCATCGTGCAGCTCTGAATGGGGGAGGGATCCGGCGTCTTGATTCCG